>CALFYA010000158.1 GCA_937952925.1 uncultured Moraxellaceae bacterium | reverse complement strand
AATAAAGATAAATCATTATTTTGATTTAGTCAAACGTGACGAAAAGGTAGCTTTTCATGACCAAAAAGTAGCTTCTCGTGACGAAAAAGTAGCTTTTCATGACGAAAAGGTAGCTTTTCGAGCTGTTTTTCATTTCAAAAACAAAAGCTTGGTTAGTCCGAAAAGATTTAAAAGATTAAAAAAGGCATTAAAGGATAATTTATTTTTCTGATTTATCTGAATGTGACGAAAAGGTAGCTTTTCACTAAAGACCGACACGGTGTGTGGTGATGCTGAAACTGATCGCTTCAGCATCACCGATCATCAATACATCCAGATCAACTCGAGCGTTCAGCCAACCATGCCGCCACTTGCGGCCAAATCTGCTCAGGCGCTTGACTACCCGATACAATTCCCATGTGTCCACCCGACACCACCATAAAGGTTTTGTCGGTACTGCCAACCAAGCGCGTGACCGGACGCACCGCTTCTAGGGTAACGATATTGTCGGTTGCACCGGCCACCGCCAACAACGCCCCTTTAAAATCGGCCAAATCTGCGGTCTGATTGCCAAAGCGGACTTGGCCTGTCGACAGCTCATTGTCGATCCAAAAGCGCAAAATCAAATCACGCATCACCCCACCCGGATAGGCCAGCATATTGTCGATAAACGAGCCAGAGGTGGCATGATTGACCACATATTCACGGTCATGCAGCTTTTGAAACAACTCCAAATAACCACGTGCGTGACTGACTGGATCGGTGAGTTTAAAGCCTATGGTATTGCCTAGCCCATGCACATGAAACACCTGACTCGGCAATTGATGCAACCGAAAACGGGTATTGCTACGCACCCATGCTGCACGTCGGCTGATAAACTGATAAGCGCGGCCAGTCATGCCCGAGCGATGCGTATCAATCGGTGATCCCAAAATCACCACGTTCTTGATGTCTTGATCGTTAAACAGCGCCGCATAGGTCAACGACATCGCCCCGCCCAAGCTCCAACCATGCAACGAGAGCTGCTGTTGGCCGCTGTGGGTACGAATCTGATGGAAGCATTCGGGCAAAAAGCGCTGTACATAGGTGGCATAGTCGTAGTGTGCTTGTGAAAAACTGGGCTTACCCCAATCAATCAGATACACATCAAAGCCTTGCGACAGCAAGTAACGCACCAGACTACGCTGCGGAAACAGATCATAAATCAACATGTTGACCGCGAGTGGCGGCACGATCACGAGGGGGACGCGATGCTGTACCGCCGTCGTCGCGTGGTAGTGACGTACACTGAGCAAGCCACGTTGATAGATCACATCAAAGGGGGTTTTTCCCGCCAAAGACAACTGCTGTGCACGAAAAACACGATCAACCGCATTTTGCCAAATCTGTTTGGTACGTTGCTGACCGAAAGAAAATGGCAATGGACGCTGCGGAATTCGCAAATTTGACATCGTAAAAACTCTGACGATACAAAGGTGTAGCTTTTTCATTATGAAAAAAGTTGAGCCACTGTTCAAGCGCCAGAGCGCTTGAGTGTGATTATAGTTTTTGCCAATCGAATCACACGGATTCGCTGAGTGCCACCACGTGATCGGTTAAAAAGCGAATCTCACTCATCGCATGGCTGACATACAGCATCGGAATCCCCACCTCATCGCGGACACGCGCCAAAAAGGGCAAAATTTGCGCTTTACGCGCTTCATCCAGCGATGATAATGGCTCATCTAGCAACAATAATTCGGGCGAATACAAAATGGCGCGACCGAGTGCCACCCGTTGTTTTTCGCCACCCGACAAATGATAGGGCAAACGTGGCAACAGATGTCCGATGTCGAGTAACTCCACCATCTCACCGAGTGCAAAACGACGCGCCGATGCATGACGGCGCTTAAAGCCATACAACAAATTTTGCTCGACCGACAAATGTGGAAACAACTGCGCATCTTGAAACATCAACCCCATACACCGATGTTGTGGCGCTACATTGATACGCCGCGTGGTATCAAGCAATACCCGATCATTGAGCACAATCCGACCCTGTTGTGGCTGGACTAAACCGGCAATCATGCGCAGCAAGGTACTTTTACCCGAACCAGACGATCCAAACACCCCAGTCACCGGTGCGCTCAGCGTCGTGCACAGCGCCAGCTCAAACGTGCCACGCTGTAGGCGTAGATCCAGCTCAAGTGTCATATTGGCGATATCCCAAGCGTTGTTGCATCCGTTTGGAGATGGCATTACTGAGCAACAGTGCCGCCAGTGCGATCACCAAGGAGATCGCAATCAGCCGCATCGCCATCGGTTCGCCATCGGGTTGGTGCATCACACTATAAATCGCCAGTGGCAAGGTGCGAGTCTCATCGGCGATATTGCCCACAAAGGTAATCGTTGCACCAAACTCACCCAAACTCCGGCTAAATCCCAGTAACGCTCCCACCAAAATGCCGGGCAACGCCAGCGGTAAGGTGATGGTCAAAAACACCGACCACCGGCCTGCTCCCAATGTCCGTGCCGCATCTTCTAGTCGCCGATCCACCAATTGAATCGACAATCGAATCGACTGCACCATCAAGGGAAAGCCCATCACCAATGATGCAAGCACCGCCCCTTTCCAATTGAAGGCAAATGAAAAACCGGTGTGTTCAAACAGCCAACCGCCGATAAGTCCCTGATGACCAAACAGCATCAGTAGCAAAAAACCGGGCACCACGGGCGGCAATACCATCGGCAAATGCACCAAGGCATCGACCAGTGCTTTGCCCCAAAACTCATAACGCGCCAACACCCAGCCCAAGCCAATCGCAGGAACTAAACCAACAGCGGTACACCACGCAGCGACTTTAAACGACAGTGCCAGTGCAGACCATTCGGCAGGGGATAGCGCAATCATCACGGTTTTTTGGCCAATGAAATAAAGCCGTATTGATTAAAAATCACTTGTGCCTCTGGGCTTTGCAGATACTGAAAGAATCCTTGCGCGGCTGTGGACGCATGGGGCAGCAAGGCAAACGGATACACCATCGGCGGGTGGAGATGGGCAGGGAAACGAGCCACCACGGTTACTTTGTTGCTGATTTTAGCATCAGTAGCATAAACAATACCAAACGCACATTCGGCACGTTCTACAAACGCCAACGCGGTGCGTACATCATCGGTTGCCACAATGTTTTTGTTAAGCATCGACCACCACCCCAGCTTCTGCAACGCGGCTTTGGCATACACCCCGACGGGCACACTGGCAGGATCACCGGTACAGATCCGGCCTTTGAACAGTGTAGGATCAACCACACCTGCATCTAGCTTGATATTGACGGCTTGGTTTTTGGGTGCGATCAGCACCAAAGTATTGCCCAAAAGCTCGCGCCGCGAGCCTGCTTGGATCAAACGGCGTTTTTGCAGGTAGTTCATCCACTGCTGATCGGCAGAGGCAAAGATGTGCGCAGGCGCACCTGCTTCGATTTGTTTGGCTAAGGTCGCAGAGCCTGCAAACGAGGTTTTAATCGACACATCATGGGTTTTTTCATACTGTACCTTCAGTTCATTGAGCGCATTGGTCAGGCTAGCGGCCGCATACACCTTGATGGTCTCAGCTGACCATGCGGGTGTACTCAGCAGCAACAGACTCAACAGAACCGTCAAGATTGATGAGAGAGTGGCTTGCATGGAATGCTCCACCTTAAACCAAGGTTGTGAGTAGCAGAGCGTAGCATGAAAAAGTGCTACGTTATATATGATTGAACATAGCGAATTGGCGTATCAAATTTTGCATCCTCTGCAAGCAATAACAAACGCTAGAGGGTCAGGTGGTGGTCGGCTCTGGATGGACTTGAGTCGCCACAGGTTGATCGGCTAAGAGTGCCAACAGACGTGTCGCATACGGTGCGACTTGCTGGGTCAGTTCTGCCATCATGGCTTGATAAACCGCCAACACCTCCACCCCGAGTGGGCTGAGGTGCGCGCCACCCCCATGCTTGCCACCCGTATTGGAGACCACCACAGGTGCTTTAAAACAGCGATTCATGGTATCGACAAGCAGCCAAGCCCGTCGATAGCTCATGCCCATTTGGCGTGCTGCCGCAGAGATCGACCCTTGCTGGGCAATCGCTGCGAGTAAGTCGGCTTTCCCTGAACCTATGGCAATCTCATCACCGAGCAACAAACGAACTTGCATTTTGAGTTGGGCGCTTGTGAGATCTGGTTTGGCGTCGCTCATGCTGATGCTCTCGTGGGTTGGCGGTCGATTTTACCCAAATCGACCAACTCAACCACAGATGGATTGATCAGACAACGCACTGTATCGCTTACTCCAGTTCCACCAGTGCCGCTTCCATATAATCGAGCATCCGCTGTACCCGTGGCACGTTGTTGCGGCAGGCAATAATCCCCACATCAAGATTGTCGCAATAACTTTGCACGGTGATATTGAGCGCATAGCCATGCCAAATCAACGAGACCGGATAGTTGGCAAGCAGCTGTGCATCGCCCAAATACAACGGCACTTTGGGGCCAGGGACGTTGGAGATGACCAAATTAAACAACGGGCGGCGCAGTCGCCCCGAAATGCGGGTGACTTGACCGAGCAACAACGGCAGATTGGTCAAAGCGGTGATATTAAAAACATCATCGGAGGGCAACGCACCCAAGCGTTTTTTGGCCGCTTGAATCGATTCTTTGATCACACGCAGTCGTTCAATCGGATCGGCAAGGTGGGTGCCCAAATTGACTTGTACGGCGGTAATGGCATTGCCGCCTTCATCGGCAGCATCGACCGAGCGCAGCGCCACCGGCACTTGTGCCACCAAGGGTTCTGTTGGTAGTGCATCTTGACTGAGCAAATACTCGCGCACACAACCCGCACACATCGCCAAAAAAATATCGTTGAGGGTGGCGCCATGCTTGGCACCGGCGGTTTTGATCCGTGTCAAAGACCATGACTGTGCAGCAAAGCGTCGAGATGGCGTCACCGGCTGGTTAAACAGCGTATCGGGTGCTTGATAAATCGCCCGTGCATAACCGTCGCGCGGTAGCTTGGTCATATCAATGATTTGTTTGGTACTACGCGCCAAGCTATTGATTTGCTTAATCGGTGAAAACACCGCTTGTTTGATGGATTTGGGGGTCTTGGGACGCTCCCAATGCACCGACCACGGTGCAATCGCCACGCCTTGTGGGCTATCGGTCAAACGCGATTGCAGCAAACGACTCCCCGCGACTCCATCAATCAACGAATGGTGCATTTTGACGTAGATCGCAAAGCGATTGCCTTCTAGCCCTTCAATCAAATGGCACTCCCACATCGGGCGGCGACGATCAAGGCGGTGGGCATGCAAACGTGACACCAGCGCCAACAGCTCACGCACACGGCCGGGTTTGGGCAGCGCGGAGTGACGCACGTGATATTCGATATCCATGGCTTCATCGACAATCCAAGCGGCATCGAGTGCACCAGGGAGGCGATATTTGAGCTTGCGATTAAACGGAAAACAAAACTGATTGCCCTTGAGCATTTCGGCATACAAATTGGCAAGGTAATCATCAGGTGCATTGTCGGGGAGGGCATACAACTGCAAACTGCCCACATGCATCGGAGATTCTAGGGTCTCCATCGATAGCCAACCGGCATCCAGCAACGATAGTTTTTTTGCATGTGTCGTCATGTGTGAACGCTCCACGTGATTTTAGATGCCATTGTATGTCGCCCTATTCCTTGAGGATTGACCAAAAACACGACTTTGATCGCGATTTTAGCTGATCACCGATAAGCTCAGCGGGATTGAAAATCCAAACAACACCACGGATGCGGTGCGTTGCAAGGTCACTTGATTGAGCCATGCGGTGGGGCGCTTGATCAAGAGTGCGCCGACGGTCATCCACAGCAATGCAATCGGTAAAATCAGTGCCAAAAATACGCTCATGTGAGCAAACCACATCGATGCATGCTGCCACACCCCGACCGGAAAAACCGCAGAAGCAAACAGCAAGGCTTTGGGATTGAGCAAGGTGGTCAGCAATAAAATAGGTGGCGAAACAGCAGCCTGCTGCAAGCCTTGGCTGCTTTGCTGGGCGCTACGCCACAAACGACATGACAGGTAGACCATATAGGCCGCGCTCAACAATTTGAGCAGTGATGGCAACCACGCAGCAACAGCGGACAATCGACCAATCAGCAATCCCCAGATCGAAATCGCCAGTACATAACCCAACGCTTCGGCGGGAATGAGTGCTAAAGATCGTCGGATACCCACTTGTACGCCCGATGATGCCAACAGTGTATTGGTCGGGCCGGGTGTCATTGACATCCTCTCCGCCCTAAACGGCGGAGATTCCTACAGCTAGACGGCAATGCC
>CALFYA010000157.1 GCA_937952925.1 uncultured Moraxellaceae bacterium | reverse complement strand
CAATCAACGCATCAACCGCTTGGGCGGCGGTGGCATTGAAGCCTTCACAGTCATTTTCCAAGGCTTTGATTTGTGCCAACAACGACACATCATTCGGGAAGTCTTTCAACTCTTCTTTCAGATCTGCAATTTCTGCATTGACATCTTGATCAACGCCTTTGGGCAAGAAGCCAGCTGCATGCAACTGATTGTTGTAGAACGCCACATGGGCAGAATATTGCGTCCCCATCACGCTATAGGTCGCTTTTGCCCAGCTCACGCCCATCCACTGTTGTTGCACCACAACCGCACCCTGACGCTGTGCTTCAGTCACCCACTGAGCAAGGGTTTTATTGGCAATCACTTCATCGGTCATCACCAATGCATCTTGGCTGTTGGAAGATACCGTGGTGTGATAACAGGTTGAACCTGCAGGGAATGTCGCGTTACTTTCTTGCAGTGGTGCAACCAACGGATGATTGTCGGCCACAAACAAGATGTCCCGAATCAACCGGCCAGACAGATCGACTTTTTGGTGTGTGGTGCTAAATTTCAGTTTTTTGTTTTGCTGGGTGTTGTAAGGCACCGCGACAAATTTTTGGTTGTCAAACTGCTCAACAAACGCAATTTTTTGTGGATTGATCGCGCTATCGCCCACATAAATCGCATCACTAGTCACAAAAATACTATGCGCATCAGTAGGATCAGGCTGATAGTTGGCGGTTTTGATCGGATATTCATCCAAATTGGTTGCCACACCATCTTGGATGGTCAAGGTGCTTTTGACGACGGCAAACGCAGGCTCGGATGCGCCTGCCGCTGCATTTACAACATCTGTCTCTTCGAAGGGAGTGTCGGTGCTGTATGAGTAGGTCACGCTGTTGGCAACGGGTGTGCCCCCACCATTACTTGAAGTGCTACCCCCATCACCACCGCCGCCACCACAGGCAGTCAACGCGAGCGCAGCCGAGATCATGGCAGCGAGTGCCAAACGATTATGTGTTGTCATGATTCAATCACCAAATCTTAACTATTTGAATTGTCTGTTGATCGCTCAACTGTAGACAGTGTCGTGTTGTACCGACAGATCGCGTGCGATCTGTCGGGTGTTATCTAAACAGAAAATGGAGTTCAACTCAAATCAAAAATGTAATCTAAGCGGTCGCCATGATCTGTGCGATCAGCTGATCTTTGGCCTGCCACATCTGGCTGATCCATGCCTGAAACACCTCACGAAACGCAGGATCGTTTTCATAGTCACCGGTACGGATCGACGCCGGAATCGGTTCAACTTGAATATCCACGATGATTTTGGGGGTTTGACCGGCCAAAAATTCTTGATAGGTACTTTTACCTTGTGGATAGACAATCGTCACATTGAGCAACTGCGTGAGGCTATCACCAAGCACACTGAGCGCATACGACGCGCCCGCCGAACGCGGTTTGAGCAAATGCTGATACGGTGATTGTTGTTTATCGTGCTTGACGGGAGTAAACCGTGTGCCTTCCAAAAAGTTCATCACCGTGACCGGTGTACCCTTCAGGCGTTGGCAACGCTCAATGGTGGTTTCTTTGTCTTTGCCCTTCAGCTCAGGGTGCTTGGCCAGTGTTTCTTTGCTGTAGCGCTTCATAAACGGAAAATCGAGCACCCACCAGCACAGCCCCATGACCGGCACCCATATCAGTTCTTGCTTGAGAAAAAAGCGCGAAAATGGCACACGGCGATTGAGTACCTTTTGCAATACCATAATGTCTGTCCAACTTTGATGGTTGGCGACGAGTAAATAAGACTGTTGCGGATCAACGTGTTCTAGGCCACGAATCTCATAAATCGTGTCTTGGGTGGCATCAAATAAGCGCGTGTTGTTGCTGATCCATTGTTCAGCAATGCTGACCGCCCATTGTTTACTTTTGTCTTGTAGCTGTTGATTGGGCAGGCTACGCAAAAATGCTGTGCCAAATAACATCGGTGCAAGGCTGAGGGTATTGCCGAGTAAGCCTGTACTATTGAATGCCAATTTTAGGCTTGCAGGAAGGGATTGCAGACGCATCAAAAGCCTCCAAAATAGACCAAGCGGGGTCATGGCAATTAATGCACAACTGTATATTAATTTGCCGACCTTGGACAGCCCAAACACTGCCCGATTCAATGCCGCAAAACCCATGCACATCAGGCCAATGCTGTGTTTTTGTGTAATCCCTATACAGCAACCGTTTTCATTTTTGGCAAAAAATTTCATCACTTGGCCGATTTGCTCCGCTGATCTGAAAAAACTATGACCGATCCGTCACATCCGAATACATCTCACCCTGTTGTTTGTCATGCCGGTTGCCGTACACTTGGGGCACTTTTTTTGGCGGGTGCCTTGCTGCACCTGTCGTTGGGTAAACCCCGTTACTCCAATCCTCCTAAAGGAGATCAAAGGCATGATCCATTCTGGCAATGCCATTACCGTCCAGATGCTTTCGGATGGAATCGCAGAACTTCGCTTCGATCTGCAAGGCGAATCCGTCAATAAATTCAACCGTGCGACGGTCGAAGACCTCAAAGCCGCTGTTGCTGCGATCAACGCCAACAGCGACGTCAAAGGCGTGGTCGTCACCTCTGGCAAGCCCGTATTCATCGTCGGTGCCGATATCACCGAATTTGGTGACAACTTTGCCCAAGGCGAAGCGGCGATTGCTGACTGGTTAGGCCCTGTCAATGGCGTATTCAGTGGCTTTGAAGACCTGCCTGTACCGACCGTTGCCGCCATCAATGGCATCGCGTTGGGCGGTGGTTTTGAGATGTGCTTGGTGTGTGACTACCGTGTGATGTCCACCGCAGCCAAAGTCGGTCTGCCTGAAGTCAAACTCGGCCTGTTCCCTGGTTTTGGTGGTAGCGTGCGTCTGCCTCGCGTGATTGGTATCGACAATGCCCTAGAATGGATTGCCGGTGGTAGCGAACAGCGCCCTGACGCCGCACTCAAAGTCGGTGCCGTGGATGCCGTGGTTGCTCCAGCGCAGCTGCTCGATGCCGCAATCAGCATCATCAAGCAATCGCTCGAAGGTCGTCTGGACTGGAAAGCCAAGCGCGCCGAAAAACTCAACCCCGTCAAGCTCAGCGTACTTGAGCAAATGATGGCGTTTAACAGCGCCAAAGGCTTTATCTTGGGTAAAGCTGGCCCCAACTACCCTGCGCCTAAACTCGCGCTCGAAGCCATGCAAGCGCATGTCTCGCTGAATCGTGACGACGCGCTGAAAGTCGAAGCCCAATACTTCGCCAAAGCCGCTGTGACTCCACAAGCAGGCGCCCTGATTGGTCTGTTTGTCAACGACCAAGTCGTCAAGAAAATGGCGAAAAAATGGGAAAAGATTGCGGGCAACATCAACCAAGCTGCCGTACTCGGTGCGGGCATCATGGGTGGTGGCATCGCCTATCAATCGGCCAGCAAAGGCACGCCAATCTTGATGAAAGATATTGGCAACCCACAATTGGCACTCGGCATGTCCGAAGCCAACAAGTTGCTGTCCAAGCAAGTTGAGCGTAGCAAACTGACCCCAGCCAAAATGGGTGAAGTGCTGGCCAACATCCGCCCAACCCTGACTTACGACGAATTCAAATCGGTCGATATCGTCATCGAAGCGGTCACTGAGAATCCAAAAGTCAAAGCCATGGTCTTGGCGGATGCTGAAAAGTCGGTACGTGACGATGCGATCATTGCATCCAACACCTCGACCATTTCGATCACCTCACTGGCTGAAAGCTTGGCTCGCCCCGAAAACTTTGTGGGCATGCACTTCTTCAACCCTGTGCACATGATGCCGCTGGTTGAAGTCATCCGTGGTGCCAAATCCTCTGACGCAGCCATCGCGACGACTGTTGCTTACGCACAAAAAATGGGCAAAGTGCCCGTTGTGGTCAATGACTGCCCAGGCTTCTTGGTCAACCGCGTGTTGTTCCCTTACTTTGGCGCGTTTGATCTGTTGCTCAAAGACGGCGCAGACTTCCAACAAGTCGACAAAGTCATGGAAAAATTCGGCTGGCCGATGGGCCCTGCTTACCTGATCGACGTGGTCGGTATCGACACCGGCGTGCATGGTGCGCATGTGATGGCCGAAGGTTTCCCAGATCGCATGAAGCCTGACTTCAAAGGCGCGATTGAGATCATGTACGAAACCAAGCGTCTGGGTCAGAAGAACGACAAGGGCTTCTACGTCTATACCTTGGACAAGAAAGGCAAAAAAGCCAAAACCGTTGACCCCACCAGCTATGAGCTGATTGCGCCAATGGTGACTGGTGAAAAACGTGCGTTTGACGACCAAGAAATCGTGGATCGGATGATGATTGCCTTCTGTAACGAAACCGTTCGTTGCCTCGAAGACAAAATCGTTGCCACACCAAACGAAGCCGACATGGCGATGATCATGGGCGTAGGCTTCCCTCCATTCCGTGGTGGTCCATGCCGTCACATCGACCAAGTCGGTGTTGCTGCTTACGTCGCCAAGTGTGACCAATACGCCCATCTGGGCAAAGCCTATGAAGCGCCACAGATGTTGCGTGACATGGCTGCCGCCAACAAGAAGTTCTACGGTTAAGGAGCGAACACCATGGCAAACTTGAATCCACGTGATGTGGTGATTGTTGACGGCGTCCGTACCGCAATGGGTCGCTCCAAAAACGGTATGTTCCGCAACGTCCGCGCAGACAGCATGTCGGC
>CALFYA010000156.1 GCA_937952925.1 uncultured Moraxellaceae bacterium | reverse complement strand
GCCAATCAATTTGGCGTCCCTGACAGGCTTGATCGAGTTGCTGCCAGAGATCGGCATTGAGCACCGGCTTACCATCGGCTTTACGCCAATTTTTGGCTTTCCAGCCATGAATCCATTGGCTAATTCCTTGCTGGACATAGCTGGAGTCTGTCCAGATCAGTACCGGCTGATCGCTCGGCGTGTGCTGTAAGCCTTGAATCGCCGCTTGCAGCTCCATCCGATTGTTGGTGGTGTTGGCTTCGCCACCACAATGCTCGGCTACTTGACCATCAGGATATTCGATATACACGCCCCAGCCCCCAAGACCGGGATTACCCTTACAAGCGCCATCGACATACAGGGTGATCGGCTCGCGATTTGACATGTATAACTCCAATGATCCAGCAATCGTGCAGAACTGGTAAAACAACGTAAAAAAGCCCGAAAAACACTGGCACAAGTCAAGCAGGGCAAGGCATTATGAAGTATTGCCTTGATGATTGCACGGTACGGCCTTTGCGCATGGTGTACAGGACGGCTGGTTTTTGCAACATTCGCTGACACACTCTGACGCTCAAGACTTGGAGCACGCCGTTTCTCCTGCCTACAATCGCCGATTTGTATCGATTTGCCTCGGATTCTCACTATGTACGATCAATCTGCTCACACTCAGATGCCGACGTTACCTTTTGCCAAACGTAAACTGCCGTTGGCTTTGGCGTTGTTGCTGACGGGTGTATTAGCCGGTTGTAGTAGTACCCCAACCAAGACATCGGTGGTGCGCGCAGACGCCAACAACATCGCCAAAAAATCCAGCAGCACCAGTAAAAAAACCACCCCCCAAGGTAAAACCTATGGGACGGGTCAAGAACGAGCATCTAGCTTAGATACCGACAGTCTCGATGCACTGGAAGTGTTGCTTGAAGCAACTGATATGGATGCCGTCGAAGGCAACAAAATGGCCGTCATGCGCCACGGTGATGTCTGGCAGCGCATGCGCGTCGGCTTCAAAATGGATTTGGCATTTGAAAACTCTCGTATTTCTGCACAGCGCAATTGGTTTGCCACCCGTCAAACTTATCTGGATCGCCTGACGGCGCGTGCCAGCCGTTATTTGTATCACACCGTCACCGAAGCCGAAAAACGTGGGATTCCCACCGAGCTTGCGTTGTTGCCGGTCATTGAAAGCTCGTATGACCCTGCCGCGACCAGTAATGCTGCCGCAGCGGGCTTGTGGCAGTTTATCCCCAGCACAGGCCGTTTGTATGGCCTACGCCAAAACGAACTGTATGATGGCCGCCGTGATGTGGTCGAATCGACGCGTGCGGCCTATGACTTTTTGACCAGTTTGTACAACAAATTTGGCTCATGGGAGTTGGCGTTGGCCTCTTACAACGCAGGGCCTGGTCGCGTTCAGCAAGCCATTA
>CALFYA010000155.1 GCA_937952925.1 uncultured Moraxellaceae bacterium | reverse complement strand
CGCCCAAGCCCTCGGCCTCACCCTAGACGAACTACTCACCATCTACCGTGTCCAGTTCCCCGTCATGCGCCAGTACGAACAAGACACATGGTACGACGCCAATGGCCGCATCGTCTTCACCGCCAGCAAAGGACTGGTCGGCGTAGGTCTACCGCGTAAAGCAGGCAAACGTGATGCCGAATGCACCCTGATCAGCCCAGAAGGCAACAGCACCAGCAAACGGATCGGCTGGGAAGACCTCCAGCCCAAAGACGGAACCGCCAGAGTACCCGACGGCACACGCATCCAACGCAGCGTACTCGACGACACCCTACCGAATGGCCCCATCGAACGCGTGATTGAATACGTCGCCCCCTTTGGCCTCGCCAATCGGGAAGCAGACTATCGGGTCGCGTGGGCGTTTTTTGAATCCAAAAATACAACGCAACCAGACCAGCCAACTCACAACGTACCGACATCGCAGGAGTAACACAGCATGGGATCGCTCTATCTCAATCGTCAAAGCGCTGCCGACCGTCAGAGCATGATTGCCAACCTACACAATATCCAACACGGACAATGCTTTATCTGTGAGCAACCGATTGATCTGGTCATGCAAAAAGACACCATTGATGTCGATCACGTCATCCCGCTCAAAACCGGCGGAAAAGACGATCCGAGTAATTTTGCAGTCACTCATCAAAGCTGTAATCGCAGCAAACAAGCCGCCAATCTCGAAGTTGCACGGATTTTACAGCGTTTTAGTCAGCTCAAAGAAAGCCTGACCGACGAAAACCGCAGCCCCAACCTCGGTGATGTTTTAAAGCAAGCAAAAGGCGGCAACGCCATGCTGAGCTTTAAACTGAGCGATCAACAGATCAGCTATACCTTAAGTGAAATACAAGACAATCAGCTTTATAGCGTCCCAGTCTATGCAGACAAACTCAGCGGATTCCGTTATTTCTTTGCGCAGCTACCCATCGAATATTTCGCGCACGATGACCGGATCAATCCACGTGCGATTGGTAGCAATATCAGCAAGCTGGTCGAAGAGTTTTACCAAAAACGCCCGCAGCTGCATGTGCCTTTGGCATGGATCTCGTCTGAAGGCGGTCGAAGCGCCATCCATATTTTTGATGGTCAGCACAAATCGGCCGCACAAATCATGCTCGGTGTGCGTGAGCTGCCGGTGCGCGTATTTATCGATCCTAGTCCAGATATCCTGATCACCACCAACACCAATGCCGGAACTACCCTTAAACAAGTTGCCTTTGATAAATCGGTGCAACGACACTTGGGCAGTACGCTGTATGCAGATCGACTGACTCGCTTCCGAAGCGAAACCAAGCGGGCGGATGACGACCTTACGTTTAGCGAGCGCGACCTGATCAACCACTTCAAAGGTCAATCGCGTGAAATCAAACGCTATATCCTTGACGCGGTGCGCGATGCGGTCACTTCCTCGCCTGACAACAAACTGCGTGACTTTATTGATTATGGTGGTCGTGGCAAAGAGCGGCCTTTGTCGTACAGCACCATTGATAAGACCTTTTATTCGTTTTTTGTGCATCAAGAGGTCTTAG
>CALFYA010000154.1 GCA_937952925.1 uncultured Moraxellaceae bacterium | reverse complement strand
CTGGCTTTGTTCAACGTTTACACTAGTCATAAAACAGCACTCATTGAGTCAGCGATATGGCAATCGGGCATCACACTTGGCGATTGCTTTTTCAGCCCCATGTTGATTTTGTACCAGTCGATCACAAACGACATGTGATTGTGTGGTCTTTGTAAAAACCAGACATGATTTGGTGGATATTGTGTCTTGTTGCCCTACCCGATCACAAGACAGCCTCATGCCATTGACCAACAGTGTTCTGCCTTTCGTCAGGCAACCTGATCTTTTGGAGAATTCCTACAAAAAAGCCCCACAAGATGTGAGGCTTTTGGCACAGACATCGGGATGTTATTTGGTGGAGGACTGCGCTTGCAAATGCTGCTCAATCACCTCATAGCTGGTATGCCGCACATCTTCGCCTTTGACCATATAAATGACCTGCTCAGAAATATTGCGGGCATGATCCCCCATCCGCTCCAGTGCACGCAGCACCCACAGCACATTGATGACACGGCTAATATAACGCGCATCTTCCATCATATAGGTCATCAAGGCACGGGTTGCCGATTGATATTCACGATCAATATCGGCATCGGTTTGCATCACCCGTAGCGCTTGGTTGGCATCAAGGCGGGCAAACGAGTCGAGCGCTTCATGGATCATCAAACGCACTTGATTACCAATATGCCGTGCTTCGGTGTAGCCGCGTGGTGACTCGCCTTCTTCACTCAAGGCTTGGGCAATACGGGCGATTTTGCTGGCTTCATCGCCAATTCGCTCCAGATCGGTGTTGGCTTTGCTGATCGCAATCACCATACGCAAATCACTCGCCGCCGGTTGACGACGTGCCAAGATCCGCACCAACGACTCGTCGATCTGGGTTTCCATGGCGTTGACTTGCTCATCTTGCTGCTGCACCGCAATCGCCAGTTTGGCATCGGTGTCGAGCAAGGCATGGATCGCGTCCGCTGCTTGCTGCTCCACCAAACCACCCATGGTCAAAAACTGCGTCCGCACATCTTCAAGGTCAGCATTAAATTGCTGCGAGATGTGATGACCAAAATCCTCTTGTGTCGGCATCGTCTGCACTCCTCTGCTGTGGCCTTAGCCGTAACGACCGGTGATGTAATCTTCGGTCTGCTTCTGATGCGGATTGGTGAAGATGGTATTGGTATCGGTATGCTCGATCAGCTTGCCCAAATACATAAAGGCGGTGTAATCCGACACCCGTGCCGCTTGCTGCATGTTGTGGGTCACGATCAAAATGGTGAATTGCTCTTTGAGCTGGTGGATCAACTCTTCGACCTTGAGGGTCGAAATCGGATCAAGCGCCGAACACGGTTCGTCGAGCAGCAACACCTCTGGCTCAATGGCAATCGCACGCGCAATCACTAAACGCTGCTGTTGACCACCTGACAACCCCAAAGCGGATTCATTCAAACGATCTTTGACTTCATCCCACAAGGCCGCGCCTTTGAGTGAGCGTTCGACCGCCTCATCTAAGGTCGCTTTATTTTTGACACCTTGCAAACGCAAGCCATAGCAGACGTTTTCATAGATTGATTTGGGGAATGGATTGGGCTTTTGAAATACCATCCCAACACGACGGCGCAAACTGGTGATATCAACACTCTTATCAAAGATGTCTTTGCCATC
>CALFYA010000153.1 GCA_937952925.1 uncultured Moraxellaceae bacterium | reverse complement strand
GCAAAAGAAAAAACCGAAGCTGATCAAAAAGCCAAGGCTGACGCAGAAAAGCAAGCCCGTGACAAAGCTGCAAAAGAAAAAACCGAAGCTGACAAAAAAGCCAAAGCCGATGCAGAAAAGCAAGCCCGTGACAAAGCTGCAAAAGAAAAAACCGAAGCTGATAAAAAAGCCAAAGCTGACGCAGAAAAGCAAGCCCGTGACAAAGCTGCAAAAGAAAAAGCCGAAGCTGACAAAAAAGCCAAAGCTGACGCAGAAAAGCAAGCCCGTGACAAAGCTGCGAAAGAAAAAGCCGAAGCTGACAAAAAAGCCCGCGACAAAGCCGCCAAAGAAAACGCCTTCAAAACACCGCACAGTGCTGATGATGAATTTGAAAGTCTGCAAAGCGACATCAAGCAAAAAGACAACGAACGTGCCGCCAAGGAACAAGCTGAACGTGATCAAGCCAAAAAAAATGATGCGCTAATCAGCAAGTTTAAAAATCATGTTGAAAGCCGTGTGATGGCCAACTGGCGTGTTCCATTCCCTAATGATCTCAAAGCGACGGTTCGGATTACCTTAAACACCAAGGGCGATGTGCTCTCGGTATTGATTCTCAAGTCAAGTGGTGATGATGCCTTTGATGCGAGCCTAAAGGCCGCGATCGAACGCTCTAGCCCTTTCTCCGTTCCTGACGACGCACAACTGGTCAAAAAAGAGCTTGGCGCCATCAAGTTCACCTTTAAAAAACCGAGCTAGATATCATGATGCATCATCTTGTAGGGTTCGGATTGATCATCGCTTTAATCAGTTGCAGATTCGCGATCACTGCACCCTCAGCAACACCTCAACGCTCTAGCCCTCTCCCGATCCCTGATGATGCGCAACTGGTACAAAAACAGTTTCGCACTATTACCTTCACCTTTAAAAAAGCAGGATAAGCACCATGCAGCGAAACCTCCTTTCCTTGGGACTTGCGGCACTCTTTGTGGGTAGCAGCCTACTGCTCGCCACGCCTGCCCAAGCCGAATTGCAAATCGAAATTGCTAAAGCCTTCGAGGAAGCCCCGCAAATTGCGGTGGTGCCTTTTGCAGGTGATAGCGTCTTACAGTCCATCATCCAAAGCGACTTACAACGCTCTGGCAAATTTGCCAGCTCAGCCAACTTGCCCGAACAACCCAACCGCTCACAAGATCTCAACTTGTCTGCATGGCAAACTGCCAACATCCCCTATGTGGTGGTCGGTCAAGTGCGCCAAAATGGCAACGACTACCAAGTGCAATACGAGTTGATGGACATCCAAAAAAACACTCGTCTGCTCGGTGAAGTGCTGACGGTTCCCGCCAATCGCTTGCGCGAAGCCGGCCATTTGATTGCCGACAAAATTTATTATGCCCTCACTGGCGTACAAGGCGATTTTTCGGGGCGGATTGCCTATGTGCTGCGTGAACGTCGCAACAGCAAGCCGTTTTTTACCCTCCAGATAGCCGATACCGATGGTCATCAGCCGCGCACGGTGCTTGAATCACCCGAACCGATTTTATCGCCTGCATGGACGCCTGATGGCAAAAAAATTGCTTATGTATCGTTTGAGACAGGACGTCCTGCCATTTATTTACAAGATCTGGCGACTGGTCAACGTGACACCTTGGCGCAGTACAAGGGCTTAAACGGTGCACCGTCGTTTTCACCCGATGGCAAAAGCATGCTGTTTACCGCATCGATGGATGGCAACCCCGAAATCTATTTGATGGATTTGGACAGCAAAAAGATTCGCCGTCTGACCCGTGATAGTGCGATTGACACCGAAGCTCGTTATGCACCAAACGGCAAATCGTTTGTGTTTACCTCGGATCGTGGCGGTACACCACAGATTTACCGCTATGATTTGGACAGTGGCAGCAGCAAGCGCTTAACCTTTACCGGTAGTTTTAATGCGCGGGGTAGCTTAAGCCGTGATGGTCAATCGTTGGCTTTGGTACACCGCAAAGCGGGACAACAGTTTCAAATTGCCGTGATGGATTTGGCGTCAGGGGTGATCAGTATCTTGACCCCCACACCACTCGATGAGTCGCCGAGTTTCTCACCCAATGGACAAATGGTGGTGTATGCCACTCTCGACAAAGGGCGCGGCATGCTGTCGATGATGTCGGTGGATGGTCGTTTTCGGATGCGTCTCCCCAGTGCACAGGGTGAAGTGCGCGAACCAGCTTGGGCACCCACATTGAAATAATCCATATTGCTGGCTAATTCCTATGGTTTTCGCCAATTTTTGATCCCAAACGGAGTACACCTATGAAAGCAACACAGATGTTGATGATTCCAGCCCTCGCTTTGGTTCTGGCTGCAACGGGCTGTTCGAGTAAAAAAGGCATGACCAAACCCAATGGTGATGCGACCAACAGCAGCACTTCCACCAGTGCGGGGCAAAATGGTGCAGGAAGTACCACGGGATTGGGAGACAACGGCGGTCTCAACGGCCAAGGTCTAGACGGTGCCAATGGCAGCGCAAATGGCAGTGGCTCAGCAACCGATGGTGCAGAGACTGATCCGGTCAAAGCCGCCCTACTCAAGCGCATTGTGCACTTCGACTACGACAGCAGCGACATCTCCGATGAAGATGAAGCCACCTTACTGGCGCATGCCAAATACATCAAAGGCAACAGCAGCGCCAAAGTCACGCTTGCCGGTCACACCGATGAGCGTGGTACGCGTGAATACAACATGGCTTTGGGTGAACGCCGCGCCAAAGCCGTACAAAGCTTCTTTATCACCAATGGCGTAGCGAGCAGCCAGCTCGACACCGTCAGTTATGGCAAAGAAGTCCCCGTCAATGAAAGCCACGATGAAGCTGCATGGGCAGAAAACCGCCGCGTTGAAATCAAATATGACGCCGGTCAACCTTAATCTGTAAACAAAAAAACGCCCCGCAATTGCGGGGCATTTTTTTGGCTCGATTAACGACCGAGCATCTCACGTACCACGACTTCTTTCATGATTTCGTTGGT
>CALFYA010000152.1 GCA_937952925.1 uncultured Moraxellaceae bacterium | reverse complement strand
CACTGACTTCACCTGAAATATAGGCATCGCAGCCTTGAGCTGCCGCTTGATGGATAAAGTCGGGTGCACCACCAGTACACCAACCGACTTTTTGGATGATGTTGCCGCCACCAGTCAAATGCTGAGCCGGACGACCAAGTTTGTCCTCCATCAGCGCCAACATTTCAGGCACAGTGAGCGGCGCACAGTGGCCGACATTACCAATCGGACGCGTTTCACTTGGATCAAGCCCACCTTTGATCTCAAAACCCAGTAGGTCTGCAAGCATACGGTTGTTGCCAAAAAGCGGGTGGGCATCAAGGGGTAAATGATAGGCAATTAGTGAGATATCATGTTGCATCAAGCGCTTAATCCGCTTGCCTTTGATTCCAGTGAGGGGCTGTGCTTCACCTTTCCAAAAATAACCATGATGCACCAAAATCGCATCGGCTTGGCATTCGATAGCCGCTTCAATCAAGGCTTGGCTAGCCGTCACTCCTGTCACCAAACGCTCGATGACTGGTTTGCCTTCGACTTGTAGACCATTTGGACAGTAGTCTTTAAAGCTTGCCGCCGCTAAGGTCTGATCACACCAGCGCACCAAGTCTTGCAATAAGATACTCATCAACACTTCTCCACAAAGTCACAAAAAACGTGAAAAAAATCAGAATGTCTAACGACATTTGGGTAAAGACACTGGTAGCCTGTCAGACTTTGGAGCGATGTATAACGCATCAGTTTTGTAGAATCAATCAAGCGTATGGGGAATCAATCGTGCGTCGTGTCATCATGTGGTTGCCGTGGCTGCTGCTCGTCGTGGTGACGGGAGTGTTTTTACTGTTGCAGCAACGTGGACAGCAAGCGCAGCCCATAAACGGCGAGCAACAACGACCGTTGGTGGTGCAAGGTGGTGCAACCGGTGTGGTCTCGTACAACGCTGCGGTCAAAGTCGCATCACCGGCAGTGGTTAATATTTATACCACCCAAAAAGTACGCGCTCATCCACAGATTGACGATCCCTTACTGCGGCGCTTTTTTGAGTTTCATGGGCAAGCCATGCCAGAAGACAGCCCCGAAAATGAACCAACCAGCTTGGGGTCGGGGGTGGTGGTCAGTCCCGATGGCTATATCTTGACCAATAATCATGTGGTCGCCAAAGCCGATAAAATCACTGTTGCATTTCAAGATGGCAGTAAAGCGGTCGCCAAAGTGATTGGTACCGACCCCGACAGTGACTTGGCCGTGATCAAGGTTGAGCGCACCGGATTGGCGGTGTTGCCGTTTAAAACCTCGCCGAGCTTGGTGGGCGATGTGGTGCTGGCAATTGGGAACCCGTTTGGTGTCGGGCAGACCGTGACCCAAGGGATTATCTCGGCAACCGGTCGTACGGGTCTGGGCATCAATACCTATGAGGATTTTATCCAAACTGATGCACCAATCAATCCGGGTAACTCGGGTGGGGCGCTCATTGATGTGGCGGGTAACTTGGTCGGCATCAACACTGCGATTTTCTCCAAATCGGGCGGCTCAATGGGGATTGGTTTTGCCATTCCGGTCAGCCTTGCTCAGCAAGTGATGAATGCGATTATCAAAGATGGCAAAGTCACGCGCGGTTGGCTGGGTATTGAAGTCGGTGGCGATAGCGAAGATCCGACCGCACTGACCCAAAATACCAACGGTGTGTTGGTGGCTGGGGTGATGCGTGGAGGCCCTGCCCACAAGGGGGGGATCAAACCACGCGATCGAATCCTCAAGATCAACAATCAAAGCGTTGGTAGTCCGGCACAGTTGATTGCGATTGTGGGGCAGATCAAACCCAATACCACTGCTGATGTGTTGGTCAAACGCGGTGATCAAGATGTGTTATTGTCAGTCACCATTGCAGAGCGTCCACGTAGCAACGCCTCTGCCGACGATGAGCAAGAACGCGCTGAACCCTCAGGCGACTTGTTTGGACAATAAGCCGTTTAGGCGTGGTCATCCACTGGGATGACCACCACCACAGGATGTGCCATGAAATTTTATACCGCCTTACGCGCCCCCAATCCTCGCCGAGTACTCTTGTTTGTGGCGGCTAAGCAGCTCACGCCACAAGAGATTGGTATGGAGGTGGTGACGGTCGATTTGGGGAGCCGAGAAAATCGTCAAGAGACTTATCAGTCTGTCCATCCCCTTGGACAAGTACCTGCTTTGGTACTCGACGATGGCACAGCCATTACTGATTCAATGGCGATTTGTCATTACCTCGAAGCACTGTATCCCACCCCAGCCTTGCTTGGGCAAACACCACTTGAGCAAGCTCACATCCAGCAGTGGAGTCGGCAAGCTGAGATCGAAGTGCTGTATCCGATGATGCTAGCGTTTCAACATGGTCATCCGTTTTGGGCAGGAGCTGTCGAGCAAGTCGCCGATTTTGCCCCTGTATCGCGTCGCCGAGCACTCTCACGTTTTGCCTATTTTGATCAACGTTTACAGCAATCGCCATATTTGCTTGGTGAGCAACTCACCGTTGCCGATTTGACGTTATACGCCGCCTTGGATTTTGGTCGTTTGGCAGGGCTGCGGGTCGATGAGCAACATCCAGCGCTGCTGGCGTTTTATCAGCGTATGCACGAGCAGTTTGGCAAAATCCACTAAGAGGTGATCTATGGCGGTGGAGATTGAGCGTAAATACTTACTCAAGAGCGACGCTTGGCGTGCGTTGGCGGGTGAAGGCCAGTTGTTGCGGCAAGGCTATCTGAGCACCACGCCCGAACGCACGGTACGGGTGCGGGTGGTGGGCGAGCAGGCATGGCTGACCATCAAAGGGATCAGTCAAGGCATTGCCCGATTGGAGTATGAATACGCGATTCCACCGTTGGATGCCATGCAGATGTTGGATGCGCTGTGTCCACAGCCATTGATTGAAAAATACCGTTATCAGATTGCTGATCCGGCACAAGGGATTGTGTGGGAAATCGATGAGTTTTTGGGGGCGAATCAAGGCTTGATCGTGGCTGAGGTGGAGCTGACCAGCACGGAGCAGACGCTCAACCTGCCGGAGTGGATCGGGCAGGAGGTGTCAGATGATACACGGTATTTTAATTCGGCATTGCTCAAGCATCCGTATAAAAATTGGCAAGATCAAGCCCTCTGATGTCATTCCCGCGAAGGCGGGAATCCATCCAATAGTACAAATCAGGGTGCAGTTATTCCCCCGCAATCGTCAAACTTCTGCCCCCATCAATCGCCAAAATCTGCCCTGTCACATAGCCCGCATCGAGCAAATAGCTGATCGCACCCGCAATATCAGCCGGCTCTCCCACCCGTTTGAGCGGGATAGAGTGCTCAATTTGCTGACGTAGTGCTAGATCAATGGCATGGGTGGCTTGTGCATCTGGCCAAATGTTGGCACCGGGTGCCACACCATTGACCCGAATGTGTGGCGCGAGATCTTTGGCAAGCGCTTGTACCATCATCCGATGTGCGGCCTTTGCCATGTTGTAGATTGGATAGTCCCGAAATGGCTGACCATCGGCGTGGATATCCAAAATACTAATCACATTGCTCGGCTGTGCTTGCAGTAACGGCAACAACGCTTGAGTCAAAAAAAACGGAGCGCGAGCATTCGAGCCAAACAAATCATCCCAATCGTGTAGGGTGGCTTGACCCATTGGCGTGGCATAAAAACTCGATGCATTGT
The DNA here is from genome assembly GCA_937952925.1 of uncultured Moraxellaceae bacterium. GTDB lineage: Bacteria > Pseudomonadota > Gammaproteobacteria > Pseudomonadales > Moraxellaceae > CALFYA01. The sequence goes on along the minus strand of CALFYA010000152.1, from coordinate 8,883 downwards.
GGATCAACGCATCTAGCCGCCCAAACGCTGCGCCAATATCAACGGCGACCCGTGACAGTGTGGCCGCATCAGTCAAATCACCTTGCACCACGACAGCTGAGCAAGGCGCTTGTTGATTCATGAGCAGCGCCAGTTCATCCGCCTGCTGCCGATGCTGCCGTGCATGCAAAATCACCCGCCAACCTTGTGTATGCAGATGCTGCGCAAGATAAGCGCCAATCCGTGCACCACTCCCCGTAATACACACCACACGCTCAAACATCTTCAGGCTTCGCACATCCATCAATCACATCCGGTTTGGTATTGAGTGCACGCTGAATTTTTTGAAAATCTGCAATCGCATCAATTCGCATTGCTACCAAAGCTTCACCAATACTCGCCCCATTGAGATGCTCAGGCACATCAGCCGCACGGATTTTACGGACGATCTGCATGGCTTCACGCAAAAAACTGGCCTGCGGATAGGGGCGCTGTTCGAGTCCTAGGCGACCACGTGCATCACATTGACAGGCTTGGATAAACTCTTCCACACGCTCAGGCTTACGCAGCACATCCAAGCGTTGTAGCAGTCGCCACACCGTACCCGCGCGCAAGTCTTGCACCCGATGGCACAGCAAATGCTCACGACACACCAATTCGGCCAGATCGCGGTATGCACTTGGGACGCGAAAGCGTTGACAGACCTCACGCACCGGCTGTAAGCCACGTTCTTCATGCTGAAAATGACGTGGCCACTCGTCCTCAGGGGTGAGTGCTTTACCCAAATCGTGTAAGAGAGCGGCAAAACGTACCCGCGTGCTATAACCCGCTTCACAAGCACGCTGTAAGGTCATCAGCGTATGTACACCGCTATCGACCTCCGGATGATGCTGTGGGCGCTGTGGCACACCAAACAGCTGCTCAATCTCGGGCAACAACACCTTGAGCGCATCACAAGCGCGGAGCACCTCGATAAACACCTCAGCACGATCTTCGGCCAGCGCGCGCTCCAGCTCTCTCCACACCCGTTCAGGCGTGAGATAACCCAGTTCACCGCGATGTGCCAAGCCACGCATCAGTTCCAGCGTTTCAGGCGCAACCGTAAAGCCGAGTGGGGCATAACGTGCCGCAAAGCGCGCCACCCGTAGCACGCGCAGCGGGTCTTCAGCAAAAGCCGGAGACACATGACGCAGCACGCGATCATGCAGATCTCGTTGCCCACCATAAGGGTCAATAATCTGTCCTTGATCATCTTGTGCCATCGCATTGATGGTGAGATCACGCCGGATCAGATCATCTTCGAGGGTCAGATCAGGTGAGGTATAAAAGGTAAACCCCCCATAACCCTGACCGCTTTTGCGCTCTGTGCGTGCAAGCGCATATTCCTCATGAGTGGTTGGATGTAAAAAGACTGGAAAATCAGCACCCACAGGTCGATAACCAGCATTCACCATATGTTCAGGGGTCGCACCTACGACCACATAATCGCGCTCGCTTACCGGTCGACCCAGTAGTGCGTCCCGTACCGCACCACCGACCAGATAAATATCCATGAAAAAAGCCTCTGTCTACCCGTTGAGAATGGGGCAGGACGAGAGGCTTTGACAAGTCTTAAACCGTTTCAATGCGTGAAACGGCTTAAAAATTGCACCATCACGCGTGGTGCTTGAGGGCTTGCTGAACTTCCGCGACGGTCAAGGCCGTCATATTGACAATCCGACGTGGCGTGGCGGTTGGGGTCAACACGTGAACAGGCTTATTCACACCGAGCAAGATCGGGCCAATGGTGACATTCGAGCCTGCAGTGGTTTTCAGCAGGTTAAAGGCAATATTGGCGGCATCAAGGGTCGGCATCACCAGCAGGTTGGCTGCGCCTTTGTAACGTGAGTTGGGGAACTCGGCCAAACGAATCGCTTCGTCGAGCGCAGCGTCACCGTGCATTTCGCCTTCCACTTCCAGCTCCGGTGCACGCTCGTTGAGCAGGCGGTACACTTCGCGCATTTTTTTGGCGCTATCGGTGTGGGCGCTACCAAAACTAGAGTGCGACAACAAGGCCACACGAGGCACCAAGCCAAAACGACGGATTTCTTCAGCCGCCAGCAAGGTCATCTCGGCGAGTTGCTCTGCGGTGGGGTCTGGATTGACATAGGTGTCGGCGATAAACAAATTACGATCACCGAGCATCACCACGTTCATGGCGTAAAAATTGGTCACCCCTTGACGGGTGCCAATAATGTCACGCACATAGTCCAAGTGCAGGTCGAAATACCCGAATGTCCCGCAAATCATGCCATCAGCATGACCAAATTCGACCATCATCGAACCAATCAAGGTGCTGCGACGGCGCACTTCACGTTTGGCCAGCTCCACCCCAATCCCACGACGCTGCATCAGCGTGTAGTAGTGCTGATAATACTGGTCATAGTAAGGATTGTTGTCTTGGTCGATCAGCTCAAAGTCGATGCCTTCACGCAAGCGCAAACCGAGGTTGTGCATTTGCTCACGCACCACGGCCGCACGACCCACCAAAATGGGTTTGGCCAAGCCTTCATCGACCACGATTTGCACCGCACGCAGAATCGACTTGTCTTCGCCTTCACAGAACACAATACGTTTAGGATCTGCTTTGGCGCTGGCGTAGATCGGTTTCATCAAAAACGCTGAGTTGTAGACAAACTCAGAAAGCTTTTGATGATACGCATCAAAATCGGTAATCGGGCGAGTCGCAACACCCGATTCCATCGCAGCACGCGCCACTTCTGGCGCAATTTCCAAGATCAAACGCTGATCGAGTGGGCCTGGAATCAGGTACTCACGACCAAAACGCTGGCTGGGTTCGCCATAGGTGTCGGTATTGGATTCGACATGAGCCATGCGGGCAATCGCACGCACACAGGCAATTTTCATGGCTTCATTGACGGTGGTTGCACCCACATCCAGCGCACCACGGAAAATATACGGGAAGCACAAGGCATTGTTGACTTGATTGGGATAGTCCGAACGACCAGTCGCAATAATCGCATCGGGGCGTACTGCTTTGGCATGCTCTGGCAAAATCTCAGGATTGGGGTTGGCCAGTGCAAAAATGATGGGGTTATCGGCCATTTGGCTGACCATTGGTGGGGTCAAAATCCCCGCAGTGGACAACCCCAAGAACATATCCGCACCCGCAATCACCTCACTGATTTGGGTGTGAGGGATGTCTTGGGCATAACGTGCTTTGCTGGCATCAAGTCCAGTACGGGCACTGGTGATCAAGCCTTTGGAGTCGGCTACGGTGATGTTGGCTTTGTTGACGCCAAGCGCACACAGCAAATCGAGGCAAGAAATCGCCGCTGCACCCGCACCCGACACCACAATCTTGATGTCTTCAATTTTTTTGTCAACCAACTGCAACGCATTGAGCAGCGCAGCACCCACAATAATACTGGTGCCGTGTTGGTCGTCGTGGAAGACCGGAATTTTCATGCGTTCGCGCAGTTTTTGCTCGATATAAAAGCATTCGGGCGCTTTGATGTCTTCGAGGTTGATGCCGCCAAAGGTTGGCTCTAGCGAGGCAATAATATCGACGAGCTTGTCGGGATCGTTTTCGGCAATCTCGATATCAAACACATCGACGCCTGCGAATTTTTTAAACAGGACGCCTTTGCCTTCCATGACCGGCTTGGAGGCGAGTGGGCCAATATTGCCCAGACCCAGTACAGCAGTACCGTTGGTGATGACCGCCACCAAGTTGCCACGAGCGGTATAGCGCGCCACAGTCGACGGGTCACGTTCAATTTCTAAACATGGGGCAGCCACACCAGGCGAATAGGCCAGTGCCAGATCACGCTGGTTGACCAGTTGTTTGCTGGGGGTCACACTAATTTTGCCCGGCTGGGGAAACTCGTGGTAGTCCAGTGCAGCTTTTTTCAGGGCCTGATCGTCCATCTCACTCTCGGTCTTTGCATTTGGTCATCAAAACCCTGCGACAAGGTCGCAGGTGAAGTGGACGAATATAGCACTGTAGACCTCAGATGTCAGGGGACATGACCTATACGTCAACACCAAAAGGTGACATTTTTTTGAGAATCAACTAAATAATTTCGCGCCTTCGCGCATGTTCTTCAAAAACTCAGTGGCTTGATCAGCCGGTAACGGCTTGCTGATCAAATAGCCTTGCAGCAGATCACAGCCTTCATTGCGCAAAAATTCGGCATGGGCTTGGGTTTCTACCCCTTCAGCCACCACCACCATCCCCAAAGAATGCCCCATCGCCAAAATAGCCCGCACAATTGCTTCGTGGCTAGGACTACTGCCGACTTCATTGATAAACGAGCGATCCACTTTGAGCACGTCAATCGGGTATTGACCCAAATAAGACAGTGAGGAGTAGCCCGTCCCAAAGTCATCAAGGGCAATCGACACATGGCGACTCTTGATGGCGTTGAGCACTTCGTTGACTTTTTGCGGTTCATCCATCAAGGATGATTCGGTGATTTCCAGCTCTAGCCAGCGTGGATCCAGTTGATGTGCTTCTAAGATTCGATCGACCGTTTCCACAAAATTACCACGTTGCAGCTGTTGCGCCACCACGTTGACCGACACACAAATGTCATCAAAACCTTGTTCTTGCCATTTTTTGATCTGAGCGCAGGACTTGTCGAGGACAATCTCGCCAAGCGCCGAAATCAAACCAGTTTCTTCGGCAAGTGGAATAAATTGCACCGGTGAGATCAAACCGTTTTTGGGGTGAATCCAGCGCACAAGCGCTTCAAAGCCCTCAACCCGTTGGGTTTTGACATCGACTTTGGGCTGGTAATACACCGTCAATTCGTCATTGGACAGGGCTTTGCGTAGGGCATTTTCCAAGTTGATTTTTTCAATCGACTGCACCCCCACGTCATTATTGAAGAAGCGCAGGGTACGCCCACCAATCCGTTTGGCTTCTTGCAAGGCTTTTTCGGCATGATTGGACAGCGTATCCACTTGACGGCCATGTTCGGGGAACAGCGCAATCCCGACTGATAACGTGGCGATCACTTCATGCTCACCGACCATAAAGGGCTGCTCGAACGCTTTCATCAAGCTATCGCAATATTGCTCAAGCTCTTTGCGGTTACTGCCGACATTTTCCAAAATAATCGCAAAGTCATCACCACCCAAACGGGCGATCAGTGTGGCCTTGGTGTCAAACGAGGTCAGGCGTTGTGAGACTTTTTGTAAGAGGGCATCTGCGCCGTCGGCACCGAGTGAATCATTGAGCAAACGGAAACGGTCGATATTGATACGCAGCAAGGCAAATTGTTCTTTGCTTGAGGATACATTCAAAATCAGCTGGTGTAGGCGGCTCTTAAACAAATTACGGTTGGGCAAGTCGGTCAGGGCATCATAGTTGGACAAATACGACAGGCGCTGCTCATCTTTTTTGCGCTGAGTCAGGTCGGAGATGATGCCAATATAATGGGTTAAGCGACCTTTATCATCGCCAATCCCATTGACGTGAATCCACAAGGGCAGGTCATCGCCATGCTTGTGCTGATCAATGATTTCGCCTTCATACTCGCCATGCGTGACCAAGGATTTGAGCATTTTGAGATATTGCTGTTTGACCCGTGGCGGTACATTGGGATGGTTAAACACATGTGAGCCAATCAAATCTTCGCGACCATAACCGGTGATTTGCTCAAAGCGTGGGTTCATGTCCATATAGTGCAATTTGCTGTCGAGGATAAAAATCCCTTCAGCCGCTTGCTGGAATACCGTGGCGGACAGTTTGAGTTTTTCAGCGGCGATTTTCTCAGCGTTGATGTTGCGGCGTACACCCACCATGCGCAGGGCGCGGCGTGACTTTTGGTCACGCTCAATCACCCGCCCCATGTCTTGTACCCACACCCAATAGCCGTATTTGTGACGAATCCGAAATTCGGCCTCATAACGGTCGCTTTTGTCCATCAGGTGGGCATTGATGGCTTTGCGTACCGCCGGAAAATCTTCAGGATGAATGATCCGCGCCATACTGCCGACGTATTCATTCATCTCTTCGTTGCTATAACCCAAGATTTGGTCAAAGTTGGTCGAATTGATGGTGCGCTGCGCGATATCCCAATCCCAACTGCCAATGCCTGCGGCGTTGTGAGCCATTTCTAGGCTATGTTTGGAACGTTCAAGACGGGCATTCATCTGTTGGATGTCGGCTGTCCGCTCACGAACCTTTTCTTCAAGGCGATAATTGGATTGTTGGAGCTGAAATTCGACCGCTTTACGGTCACGCATTTCTTGCTCAAGTTGTGACTTGGCGTTTTCGGCCAGCTCACGCTGCGCTTCGGAGTGATCGACCAAATTGTCGTTGCGGATCACCAGCCATGTCGATTCATCACGAATCTTGTGCAGGTGATAGCCACAAAACAGCATAAAGCCCAGATAAATATCAGCCAGCAAAATAATCGGTTGCTCAAGCAACAAGGTCTGCCAATTGACCAATTGCAGGGTCAAGATCGGCGCCATGCTGGTCAGCATAAACATACTAAAATAGCGTAGACGATCGGTCTGCGAGATCAAGGCCAGCATATGTGAAAACAAAATCACAATGCCAAACACATAAGGATAGAGGGACAGCGTGCCAAACGAGCTTAAGGTGTCGATGCTAATGCCAAACATCATTTGGCCGACAGCCACCACTAGACCGAGCAAAAATGCATTGATCAGTAAATAGATATCAATCAGTTCGAGGGAAATTTTGCTGCTACGTTGCCCAATTTGGCTATTGATCACCGCCAAAATCGCAATGGTGGCGATGGAGACGATCATCCAACCGGTCAGTTTGTTGTTGTCGGTCAGTGGATAGCCGCGATACAGCAGGTACGTCAGCAACACCAGACCAATCAAGGCAAATAACATCAACGACTGATGCTGCCTTGTGTTTAAGATCTGATTTTGGCGTATCCGGCGTTGCAGCTCGGACTGAGATTCCTGCAGCACGGTCTAGTCATTCCACATGAAAAATCACACCATTTGCGAGTCGTGAAACGCTGAGGGCTTCACGGCGAGTCATGGTCAGGATTGCAGATTGAAGCATTGGCAACGATTCCTTGTCTAGGTGCGGCAAGACTTGAGGACACACCATTTACCACACACACACTTCAGTCCACTCCATGTGTTTGGGGCGACGCCCCACCATGCGATCTATACCAACAACAGCATTTGTCGCAAAACTGTCATCTTGTGTATCACATGCTTACATTAGCGTGTTGCGTCAATAACTGCAAGAGAACCGCCAATCCGCCAAATACTCGCGTTGGTCAGATTTGTCAGATGAAAGAATCGCATGCGGTCAAATAAGCCAGTGCCACTATCGGTGCAGTTTCGGTACGCAGTACCCGCTGGCCGAGCTGCCAACGCACAAAACCAGCCTGTTCACATTGGACAATCTCTGCTTCAGACAATCCGCCTTCGGGGCCAACGAGGACACAAGCCGGACGTTGATCGGCAAAATTGGGCTGTACTGGCTGACTGCTCAGTGACATCACAAAACGTCTAGGCTGATCAACAGTTTGTAACCAATCTTCAAGGGGCAGGGGGGGCAAGATTTGGGGGATACGGTTCATGCCGCACTGCTCACACGCTGCAATCGCCACCTGTTGCCAATGTTCAATTTTCTTCTGATCACGGTCGTACTTCAGGCGCATTTCACAGCGTTCAGAGACCAGCAGTTGGATCTGATGCACGCCCAATTCGGTGGCTTTTTGGATCGCATAATCCATCCGATCCCCCTTACTCATCACCTGACCTAAGGTCACTAGGGTACTCGGTGTGCGGTCGATCGGATCAAACGACTCGACCCGTACCATCGCGCTTTTTTTGCTGATCTCGGTGAGAGTGACCAAAAATTCACCACCTTGTCCATGAAACAAGGTGGCTTGGTCACCCACTTGAGCACGCAGTACCCGTACCCAGTGATGAAAAATCGTTTCGGGAAGGCTGACAGTTTGACCCACGGTCAATACGATGGGGGCAAAAAAACGACTCATGCCATATTCATTCCAGTCAGATGTAAAGGGGGCTGCATCACCATCCATTCCACCGCACGGCGTGCCACCTCAAGGACATGGATGATCTCATCGGGCGTGATGCAATACGGCGGAATAATATACACATGCTGACCAATTGGGCGCAGCAACACGCCCTGACTGAGTGCATATTGGGCAATCTGTTTGCCCCGCCCTTCATAATAAGGATACGGCTGACCGTTGGCTTGTACCACATCAAACGCCGCAATCATGCCGGTTTGCCGGATTTGCCGAATATGTGGATGGCCTTCGAGTTGAGCGAGTGTTTGAGCGATGGTCTGGATCAGATGTTGGTTGTGATCCAACACATTGGCTTGTGTAAACCAGTCGAGTGAGGCCAGTGCTGCGCGTGCCGCAAGGGGATTACCAGTAAAGCTATGCGAATGCAAAAAGCCCAAACTGATTTCGGGGCTATAAAACGCTTGATAGACCTGCTCCGTGGTGAGTACCGCCGACATGGGCAAATAACCCGCCGTCAATCCTTTGGATAAACACAAAAAATCTGGGCAAATACCCGCTTGCTCTAGCGCAAACATCGTCCCTGTACGACCAAAGCCGACCGCAATTTCATCAAAAATCAGATGCACGTTGTATTGATCACACAACACCCGTAAGCCTACCAAATAACTCGCAGGATACATCTGCATGCCTGCTGCGCCTTGCACCAGCGGCTCGACAATCACCGCGCAAATCTGGCCTTGCTGGGCATCTAGCACCGCTTCAAGCTGATTCAGACGCATCTGGATATAGTCAGCTTCGTGCTGATCATCTGGTTTGTGCATCAGTGCAGGCGAGGGCACACGTTGATGTTGGATCAATAAGGGCTGATATTGTTTGGAAAACAGTGGAATATCGG
>CALFYA010000151.1 GCA_937952925.1 uncultured Moraxellaceae bacterium | reverse complement strand
TTCTACGCGATTAATCGTACACGCCTACTAATGTAGCTTGCTTCGGAATGTGTTCCAACGACCAGTTGACGACTGCCCGTTGTAACAACACCTCTACAGTGCCATGACCCACATCAGGTTGATGCAAGGCCGCCAACGCCTGCTTGAGCAGACGCGCGGCATCTTGGAGATCCAAGGCTTGTGCCAAGTTTTGCTTGGAGAGTTTTTGTCCTGATGCATTCATTGCCAACGGGATATGCGCATAGCGTAGGGCAGATGCACCCAAACATTGACCCAGCCAGATCTGCCGTGCGGTATTGTCGAGCAGATCTGCCCCACGCACCACATCCGTGACCCCTTGCGCGGCATCATCGACCACCACCGCCAACTGATAACTGATAATCCCGTCACGGCGTTTGAGCACGATATCACCAGTACAGTGCAGCAGGTTTTCGGCTTGTTGCCCTTGGATACGATCATCAAATTCAATCGGTTGATCGGGCACTTTGAGGCGAATGGCTTGCTGTGACCATGCCAACTGTCGATCCCGACAACGATTGGGATAGACAGACAAGCCCTCGAGTTGTTTGCGGGTACAGGCGCAGGCATACACCAGATCGCGTGCAGCGAGCTGGATCAGCGCAGCTTCATACTGATCAAGGCGGTCTTGCTGACGCAAAATCGGTTCATCGGCAATCAGGCCAAACGCCAGCAGTGCATCTGTAATGGCTCGTTCAGCCCCTGCTTGAATGCGTGGAATATCAGTGTCTTCAATCCGCACCAACCAACGACCACCCTGAGCGCGTGCATCACAAAAACTTGCCACTGCGGTGATCAGCGAGCCAAAATGCAACGGGCCGGTTGGCGATGGCGCAAACCGACCCGTGTATGGACGTATGGTCATACAACGTCGCAATTAGCCGTGATTTTGCTTTTCCTTGATCTCAGCCAAGGTTTTGCAATCAATACATTGGGTGGCTGTCGGGCGTGCTTCAAGGCGACGTAAGCCAATCTCGATGCCGCAGGTGTCACAGTAGCCATAATCGCCATCGTCAATCGCTTGGATGGATTGCTCGATTTTGCGGATCAGCTTGCGCTCACGATCACGGGTACGCAATTCAATGGCAAACTCTTCTTCTTGCGTGGCACGATCATTAACATCGGGCAGCGCCGCAGATTCGTCTTGCATATAGTTGACGGTACGATCAACTTCTTGCATCAAATCCGCCTTCCACGCTTCCAAAATCCGGCGAAAGTGTACCATCTGAGGATCAGACATGTACTCTTCGCCCGCCTTCATTTGATAGGGGGCAATCCCAAACAACGCGACTGAACCATTGGCAACGGTCGGCTGAGCTACCGCTGCTGCGGTCTTACGGGTACGGGTACGGCTGGGCTTTTCAGCCGCCTGAGTTTCTTCGCTATTGGAAGGTTCGTTTAGGTTTTCAACGGCCATCGGCACTTCCTCATCAAAAACCGTCTATCTATACGCGCAAATACCCTGCCGACGCAACCTTTAGATGGATGAATTGCGCAGAGCATCTACTGTCCATTATACCGCAGCCTACGACGTTTGACGAAACGGCACAAATTTTTTTAATAGCCCAAGGACGCAAAATCAACCCCAGGTGGAATCCGTTCGAGACGCTCCACGCCCGTTTCAATCTGACCATTGGGCAACAATCTGAGCCAGCGATAACCGGGTGCGGCAGCATCAAGCGCAAACTCATGGCTTTTGGGCTTAAATTGGATACAGGTCGAGGGGCAGGCCAACACCCGCACACGACCATATTGCACATCGACCTGTTGGTGTACATGTCCATGAATCACTGTTTGCACATCGGGGAAACGATCCAGCAACCGCCAAAAGGGCAAGGTATTGGTCAGCATATGCTGATCGAGCCAAAACGAGCCAACCGGTACCGGATGATGATGCAGTGCCACAATGGTGTGGTGTCCCCGACATTGCTCAAGGGCTTCTTCGAGCCACTGCAACTCACTGGGGTTAAACTCACCCGCCACTTCGTGATCTACACTCGAATTGAGCATAATCACCCGCCATGCCCCCATGCTCAAAATCGCAGGGCCAGTGCAAGGATCGCGGTGTTGATGATCTTCAAATAAATGATCAATATCGTGATTGCCCTGCAACCAATATTGGGGGGCATTGAATCGTTCGACGCTTTGATAAAAGCGTGCATACGTTTCGAGGGCAGGTGCTTGGGCGATATCGCCGGTTGCAAGCACCAAATCAATTTGGGGTTGTTGCTCGGCGACCAGCTCAAGGACGTCCTGAAAGCTGTTTTCAGTATTCATCCCCAGCAAACAGCCCTTGAGATCGACAAACAGATGTGGATCAGACAATTGCACCACATGAATCGGACAATCTGCGTCAAACGGGATGTGTTGAATCGACAGTGGCATATCAGGTTACCCCTCCAAGGGGCTGCCATATTGTGTATGGAGCCATTGTAGCGCAATGATGACAGGCGCGTTGACCAGTCGTCCGCTACCCAAAAAATGGTTTAATTGATCACAATCAAACGTGTGCAGACGAATATCTTCACCCTCATCGGCCGCACCATGCAGACCATGGGCTTGGCTCAAATCGGCTGCACCAGCATATAAGGTGAACACCTCATCACAAGCGCCTGCCGAAGGATAGAAGTGAAACAAACGGGTCAAGTGTTCAACCTGTACGCCGGTTTCTTCATATGCTTCTCGAATGGCCGCCGTTTCGGCGCTTTCGCCTGCATCAATCAAACCAGCCACAATTTCAAGCTGCCACGGTGAAATGGGATCAGCAAGCGCACCGACTCGAAACTGTTCAATCAGTGCAAATAACCGGTGCTTGGGATCATGTAAAATCACCCCCACCGCAGGACGGCGCACCACCAATTCACGTTGCAACACGGGGGCATAGGCTGCATCGGCAAACTGACGATGTTGGAGGGAGACACGGTCAATCCCACAAAATCCATCATAAACCCGTTCGCGGTGATGAATCACCACGTCGCGTTGATCGAACGATGGAGGAGGAAAGAACAGATCTGACATATGCAAAATTTTACAAAAGCCCCGCCTGAACACTAGCAGACCTGTTTGCCAAAGCATAGTTTGTAATCGCTCAAATATCAGAAAAACGCCAAAAAAGTCAGTAAAACTGTGAACTAATCCGCAAGAATGACCCATAGAAAACGTAAATCAGATACCACTTTGACGGCCTAGAGTTGTGATTCGGATCAGCGTAAACTGCCAAATAACACCAGTTCAATTCGTACACGATTTTTGGGAAAAATGTACACATTGAGACAGGATCAGGTCAACCGACCCTAGGATGGAATCATGAACACACCTACCTCAACACGCACACTCATTATCGGACTGACTGCCACACTGCTGAGTGCTTGTGGCGGCGGCGGGGGTGGTGGCAGTAGCGGCACGCCAACACCTCCGGCAGCCGATAATTTGCAAACCACCAGCACCGCCAATTATGCAGCGGGATCTAGTGAGCATGCGGCCTTACGCGTACTCAATAATGCGCGTGGCGCATGTGGCTTTGGCTTGCTCAATCAAAGTACCAAGCTTGATCAAGCGGCGCTAAACCATGCCAAATATCTGGTCGGTGAAAAGTTCACCGATGGTCATAGTGAAACGGTCAGTAGCTCCAGCTTATTTACCGGTGCCACCACGGCCGAACGTGTGACCGCCACCGGATATGCCTTAAGTTTCCTCAGTGCGCAGATTGTCACCAGTACCGGCGTGGCCAAAAGCACTGCACAGGCTGAAGACGCCGTAAAAGCATTATTGTCTGCACCGTATCATTTGAGCGGCATGGTGTCTGGCGCACGAGAGGTCGGCCTTGCCCATGTCGAATCCAAAGATGTGGGCAAAATCGAATCGCCCAACAAGCTGGTGTTTAAAATGTTGCTGGCGACGCCAACGGGGCAAATCGTGCAACAATCCGCAGCTGATCGCATCACCACCTATCCTTGCCAAGGCACCACAGGAACACGGACGGGATTATTCAATGAATCACCCAATCCTATTCCCAGCCGTGATTTGAGAGTCAATCCGATTGGTCAACCGATTTTGATTCATGCCACACTTGGACAAACGCTGAGTAATCTCAGCTTTAGTGTCAAAGATCCCACCAATCAGTTGATTGATGCGCAGCTCCTCACCAGCAGCAACGATCCCAACAAGCTCCTGCTGGGTAATGAAGCGATCATCATGCCGCTGGCACCACTGAGTGCAAACACCACTTACCGCGTTGATATCGCCGGTAAACGCCAAGAAGCGGGCAAGGCGGCGGTCGATTTTTCGCTCAATTTTAGCTTTAGCACAGGTGCCGCCAACACCTTCTAAACCTTCTAAATGTCAACAGACCCTAAGGTGCGAACCATCTGTTCGCACAACTTTCCCTCACTGACCTGATTAAAGCGGGCAAACATTGGTGAGGTATTAAGCTCCAAAAACACCCACGCCCCTGTGTGTGGGTCGGTTTTAAAGTCTGCCGCGCCAAAATCCATCCCAAACTGGCTCATCAATTGACGCAGGAGATTTTCCTCTGGTGGTGGTGCGGCCATCTGGCGCAGGGTGGCATCTTGACTCACCCGATAATCCAGCGATGGGCTGATCAGTTCAAAGGCAAAAGCCTGATCCCCAATGATAAATAAACGCATTTCAGGTGAAACCAAACGCTGTTGCACAATCGCGGGCTGCGCGGCATACGCCTGCCCAACATCTGAAAATGCCTCATCAAGGCCAGCACAATAACCGCCACCAGTCACCGGTTTGGCAATCCATTGATCGGCCTGTGCAAGCGGCAGTCGTGCACAGCTGTTGGTGATCAATGTGGTCGGAATCTGTAGCCCCACCTGTTGTGCACAATACAACGCAGCAGGTTTGTTAAAGGCGATGGGCTGAATGTGTTGATTAAGACGCTTGATCTGTGGCTGGGTCAAAAGCCAGCCGTGCATCGTGGTAAACCATGCTGCAGCACGCTGTGACACGTCGGGGCGTGGATCGTGCAATGCCGCAAACACGTCTTGGCGAATCAATGCAGCCGTAATCCCCTGTGGATAACTGTGCTGCCCTGTGGATAAGTCCCAATAAAAATCTGGACTGACCGTCGATGCAATCCGAGCATCGACGGTGTCCACGGCTAACCGCTGTGCGGCTTCCATCAAGGCGAGCAAGTTGGGATCTTGCTCGCCACCGGCAATCAATAGCATGAGTGCAACAGATTAAAAGCGACCAAACGGCAAACGCGATTTGAGCGAGGAGAGCAGGCCTGCTGCGTCTTCTTCACCAATCGCAAGCGTGGTGGCGGCACCCCCATCTTCTTCGCCGACAGCCTGAGTGGTGACCACGCCACCCCCATCTTCTTCGCCAACTGCTTGGGTGGTGACCACGCCACCGCCATCTTCTTCACCAACGGCCATGGTGGTCATCGGTGGGCGAGTGCCACAGCGTCCGCCGCTGATTTGGTCAATCTCAATTTGGTTCAATTCTTGAATCATGATGCATATTCCTGCAAACGTGAGAGGTGCTGTCGGTCTATTGGCTTGATATCGACCAGCGGATTTATTTTATGTGAAAAAATAACATAAATTGTTGTGGTTCTGTTCGATTTTTAAACGGGTCACAAAAAAGGCGCGTATTTGCCAGCAAATACGCGCCTGTTGTTGGTCAGTGAAGCAACGCTAAGCGATTAGACTTCTTTATACAGTTGCTTACCTTGTTCAATAAACACCTCTTTCATTTCGGCCATGCCCGCTTGTACGGCGTCCGCTTCGCTCAAACCTTGTTTGGCGGCGTAGTCCCGCACGTTTTGGGTGATTTTCATCGAGCAGAATTTGGGGCCACACATCGAGCAAAAATGCGCCGATTTGTGCGCGTCTTTGGGCAAGGTTTCATCATGGAACGCACGCGCAGTGTCCGGATCAAGCGCCAGATTAAACTGATCTTCCCAGCGGAACTCAAAGCGGGCTTTAGACAGCGCATTGTCACGCACCTGCGCACCGGGGTGGCCTTTGGCAAGGTCAGCCGCATGCGCGGCAATCTTGTAGGTGATGATGCCGTCTTTCACGTCTTTTTTGTCGGGCAAGCCCAAGTGCTCTTTGGGGGTGACGTAGCACAGCATGGCGGTGCCATACCAGCCAATCATTGCCGCACCAATCGCGCTAGTGATGTGGTCGTAACCCGGTGCAATATCGGTGGTCAGCGGGCCCAAGGTATAAAACGGTGCTTCACCACAGACTTCCAATTGCAAATCCATGTTTTCTTTGATCATGTGCATCGGCACGTGGCCAGGCCCTTCGATCATCACTTGGACATCGTGTTTCCAAGCGATTTGAGTCAACTCACCGAGGGTGCGCAGCTCACCAAATTGCGCGTCGTCGTTGGCATCTTGGATGCAACCAGGCCGCAGGCCATCGCCCAAGCTAAACGATACATCGTAAGCCTTCATGATTTCGCAGATTTCTTCAAAGTGCGTGTACAAGAAGTTTTCTTGGTGATGCGCCAAACACCACTGCGCCATGATCGAACCACCACGCGACACAATGCCGGTCAAACGGTTGGCGGTGAGTGGCACATAGCGCAGCAACACACCCGCATGGATGGTGAAATAATCCACCCCTTGCTCAGCTTGTTCAATCAAGGTATCGCGGAAGATCTCCCACGTCAGGTCTTCGGCGACGCCACCGACTTTTTCAAGGGCTTGATAAATCGGCACGGTGCCAATGGGGACGGGCGAGTTGCGGATAATCCACTCGCGGGTTTCGTGGATGTGTTTGCCAGTCGACAAATCCATAATGGTGTCGGCACCCCAACGGGTCGACCACGTCATTTTGGCGACTTCTTCTTCAATCGACGAACCGAGCGCACTGTTGCCAATATTGGCGTTGATTTTGACCAAGAAGTTGCGCCCGATGATCATCGGCTCAAGTTCGGTGTGGTTGATGTTGGCCGGAATAATCGCCCGACCCGCCGCCACTTCAGCACGCACAAATTCGGCAGTGATTTCTTTGGGCAGGCGTGCGCCAAACGATTGACCTTCATGTTGGCGAGTATCAGCGCCTTCGTACTGGCGTTGGTTTTCACGGATGGCGATATATTCCATCTCTGGGGTGATAATGCCCTGACGCGCATAGTGCAGCTGAGTGACGTTGTGACCCGATTTGGCACGACGGGGCTGCTGGATATGGGCAAAACGCAGGTCTGCGGTGCTGATATCACGGGCGCGCGCTTGACCGTATTCAGACGATAAACCTGCCAAAAACTCGACATCACCACGCGCATCAATCCATTGACCACGCACATCAGGCAAGCCTTTGGTCAAATCGATCTGTACGCTCGGATCGGTATACACGCCTGAGGTGTCGTATACCAACACGGGTGGATTTTTTTCACCGCCCAAACCGGTTGGGGTGTCAGTCAGACTGATTTCACGCATCGGCACTTGGATATCCGGCGTCGAACCTTGGATATACACCTTACGGGAGGCTGGCAAAATTCGCGTCAAATCTTGCGCTTGCTGTTCGTGGGGCGACAAGGTGACCGACGGATTGGTGAGCTGATTCATGGCAGTCTAGGCGGGTTCTCTCAAAGATGCCCCACTATATCGCGAGCCATCGGTTAGGGCTACCGCCCATATGTAGAACAGTGATGAATGATCGTCATCATTCTTGTGTTTGGCGGGTGAATTGACTACGCTTTGGTCTGGTATTTACTGCACTGATTGCTTGCATGAAAACAACGATATTCTTCGCGCTTGGTTTGCTGTCCATGCAAGTACAGGCGATGGATTTGCTCGATACCTATCAGTTGGCCTTGAGCAATGATCCGGCATGGCGCGCCACCCTAAACACCTATTTGGCCGAGCAACAAAACGAACGGATTGCTTATGGCGGGTTGCTGACGTCGGCATCATTGTCGGCAAGTGGCGCACGTAACCGTTTTGACGGCAAAAACGCCACAGACAGTCGTTATTACGACAATAAGCGGATTGGCATTTCAGCGCGTCAGCCATTATTTCGCCCTGAAGCATGGCAGCGCTACCAACAAGCCAAAGCCAGCAACAACCTAAACGAAGCCAAGCTACAAAGTGACCAGCAAGATTTGATCCTCAAAGTCACCGAAGCTTATCTCAATGTCCTGCGTGCTGAAGCCACCGTCGATGCGCTCAAAGCCGAAGAGCGGGCGCTAGATCGACAAAACACCATGATGACCGAGCGATTTAAGGCCGGTTTAATTGCCAAAACCGATGTCACAGAAGCGCTGGCACAATATCAAAATGCCCGTGCCAACCGGATTTCAGGCGAAATCAGCGTGATTTCGGCGCGCGAAGCATTAGCCGCGCGGATCGGTCAAACTGTCCCCACGCTCACCCCACTGCGTGAAGACATGATTTATCAAGCACCCTATCCCAATGATATGAGTGCATGGGTGGATTTGGCCAAAACTCGTCACCCCCAGATGGATGTGGCACGATTTCAATATGAAGTTGCCGAAAAAAATCGTAAGGTCAAATTGGCTGCGCACAAACCCACGCTTGACTTGGTGGGCAGTGTGTCGTCGAGTCGACAGAATTTCAATACTAATCCAGCCTTTAACACCAGTGATGGCGATAGCTATTCATTGGGGCTAGAGCTGAATTTACCCTTATACACGGGTGGGCAAATCACTGCGTCAGTTCGTCAAGCCAGCTACCAAGTCGACGCTGCCCGCGAGCAACTGCTGGCGGCTGAGCGCCAAGTGGTGGCACAGGCGCGTACCGCATTTTTAAATATCGAAGCGGATCGCTCCAAAATCGAAGCGCGTCAAGAGGCGGTCAGCTCGGGTGAAACCGTCGCCAAAGCCTCGCAAGTGGGCTATGAGTTGGGGGTGCGCAACATCGTCGATGTGTTACTGGCACAGCGCAATGCCTTTGCAGCCAAACGTGATTATGTGACTGCACGCTACGACTATGTGCTCAATGTGGTGCGCCTACGTGCCGCCGCCGGCCAGCTCACCGCCAACGATTTGGCTGAAGTCAACACATGGTTGGGCGATCCTAGGACAACCCCCGCAGCAGAGTCCACCGATCAACTGCCCAAGACCGGCACCGCATTAGATCGCTAACAGGGTCGGCAGCCGCTGTCATAAAGCCGTCACAATTGGTGCTTAAACTGCGTGCATGCAATACAGAAGCCCTGTTTGGAGCACTGCACATGTTTAAGCCTGTTGTTCGCGTTCTCGCGCTTGCTATTGGATTTACCAGTGGGATGGCCGTCCACGCAGCGGTCGATCCTGCGCTGCCAGTCTATGCCAAAACCAATGGCGTTTCAGGCAATCTCTCCAGCGTTGGCTCCGACACACTCGCCAACTTGATGACCTTTTGGGCTGAAGGCTTCAAAAAACTCTATCCAAACGTCAACATGCAAATTCAAGCGGCAGGTTCTTCAACTGCGCCACCCGCGTTGACCCAAGGTACAGCCGCATTTGGCCCGATGTCTCGCGCCATGAAAGACAACGAAATTCAAGAATTTCAAAAGAAATATGGCTACAAGCCAACTGCTGTGCCTGTAGCGATTGATGCCTTGGCGGTGTTTGTCCACAAAGACAACCCTGTCAAAGGCTTGAGCATGCCGTTGGTGGATGCGATTTTCTCGACCACCTTGAAATGTGGCTATCCCAAAAATGCCACCAAATGGGCTGATGCAGGCTTGAGTGGTGCTTGGGCAACCCGCGACATTCAAACCTATGGCCGTAACTCAGTATCGGGTACATACGGCTATTTCAAAGAGCACGCGTTGTGTAAAGGCGACTTTAAATCCAGCGTCAAAGAGCAACCGGGTTCGGCATCGGTGGTGCAAGCGGTCGCCACCAACGTGAATGGTATTGGTTACTCAGGCATCGGTTATACTGTATCGGGTGCACGTGCTGTGCCACTCAAAAACAGCAGTGGTCAGTTTGTCTCACCCACTGCAGAAAACGCTGTCAACGGAAGCTATCCACTGGCACGTTACCTGTATGTGTATGTCAACAAAGCACCAGGCAAGCCTTTGCCACCTGCACAAGCTGAATTCTTGAAGATGGTACTCTCCAAAGAAGGTCAGCAAATTGTTGATAAGGACGGCTACATTTCATTGCCAGCCAATCAAGTGAAAAAGATCCGCACCAGCTTGGGTCTGTAAGGATGAATGACAAAACAGGGGCGAGTGGCCCCTGTTTTTTTGCTTTGAAAGAATTGTGACAAAATTGTGACTAAAAGGGGTGTGCCCATGTCTGCAAATCCGAGCGCTGAGCCAACAGCGCCAGCAGGTCAGCGCCGACTGAGCCGTGATGCCAATGAAATGGCAAAATTTGACCGCCGTCGCCGGTTGAAAGACCGCATGGCCAATGGCCTGATTGCGGGGGGTGGTATTTTCGTCTTGGTCGCCATCTTGGCGATTTTTGTGTATTTGCTGAGTGAAAGCTATCCACTCTTTGCACCAAGCAGTGTCGAAAAAGGCCAGACCTACCAAACCACCTCACAACAGGCCAATACCGCCTTTACCGAGCTTGATGAGTTCAACTTGGCCGGTATGCGCTTAAACCCGAATGGCGTCGTTGAATATTTCGATGTCAAAACCGGTCAAGCCACTGGCAGCACCCCATTGGCGCTGCCCGCGGGCGTGCAAGTGGTCAGTGTGAAGCGCAGCGGCGTGTTGCAAGGTTTGGTCGGGGTGGGCTTGTCCAACGGTCAATTGATCGTGTTCAAACCACGGTTTAGCTCCGAAGGGGTCGATCAAGCACGGACAGCTCAAGCCGCCATTGAGTTCCCCTATGGTGAGCAACCTTTGACGGTGGATGATGCACTGCAACCACTGACCCAATTTGCCCTGCGTGATGATGATGGTGCACTCCAAGTGCTATCGGTGGCCAGCAGCCAGTTGCAATGGCAACGGTTTGCCAAACCTGCCGCAGCAGGCGAGGGGATGGGTGGCGGCTTATCACTTGATATGGCACTCGGTGCTGAAGCAGAAGCATCGGCTGATCCTGCGGCTGATGTATTTAGCCGTCAATCTGTCGAAGCTGTCCCCATCGACATCCAGCAGATCCAAGCCTTGCATATTGGTCAAGGTGCACGCTGGTTTTATATCGTGACCAAGCAAGGTACGGTAGAAGTGTTGAATCGCACGGATGCGGGTATTCAGCCTTACGATAAAGTGCGGGTCGATCAGCAAGGTGCCATTAGTACCTCCGCCTTGTTGCAAGGTGAGATGTCCTTGTTGCTCGGTACCGAGCGTGGTGAGATCCAACAATGGTTCTTGGTGCGTGGCAAAGATGCCGCACAACGCATGACCCTGACCAAAATTCGTAGTTTTGAGCTGGGCAAAGCACCGGTGACCGTGATTCAGTCCGAATCGCGTCGGAAGGGCTTTTTGGCAGGTGACCGTGACGGTCATGTGGGCTATTTCTACACCACGTCTGAGCGTACTGTCGATGTGGTCAAAATGGCAGACGCCCCGATTACCGCATTGACCATGTCCAACCACAGCGAAGGCATGTTGGTCGATAGCGCCAAAGGCAGCAGCTTCTGGGCGGTTGATGCGCATCACCCTGATGTGTCTGCGCATTCATTGTGGGGCAAGGTGTGGTACGAGTCTTACCCAGAACCCGATTATGTGTGGCAATCCACCTCTGGCAACGTCGATTTTGAAGCCAAAATGTCACTGGTGCCGCTGACCTTTGGCACGCTCAAAGCGGCGTTTTGGGCGATGCTCTTGGCTGCACCGCTGGCGATTGCCGGTGCGATGTATACCGCTGCGTTTATGTCGGCGTCATTGCGTACCAAAATCAAACCGACCATTGAGTTGATGCAAGCGCTGCCCACCGTGATCCTAGGCTTCTTGGCTGGTCTATGGTTGGCGCCGTTGGTCACCACTTATTTGCCAGCGATTTTTAGCTTGCTGGTGATTGTGCCGATTGTCATTTTAATCTGTGGCTTTTTGTGGGTGCAAATTCCCCTCGAAAAGCGCAATGCGATCCCCGATGGCATTGCACCTGTCGTGCTGATTGTGCCGATTGTGGCGGCGATGGCCATCGCCTTCATGTTGTCACAACCACTTGAGCAAGCGGTATTTGCTGAACATGGTGGCTCACTGGTCAACTGGCTACGCGCCAGTGGGGTGGATTATCAATCACAAAACGCCTTGATTATTGGTTTGATTATGGGCTTTGCCGTGATTGCGCCGATCTTCTCGATTGCCGAAGACGCGTTGTTTGCGGTTCCTCGTCATTTGGTCAATGGTTCGTTGGCACTCGGTGCAACGCCTTGGCAAACCCTGATGACCGTCATTCTTCCCACCGCTTCACCGGGGATTTTCTCGGCAGTGATGATCGGCTTTGGCCGTGCGGTGGGTGAGACCATGATCGTCTTGATGGCGACCGGTAATACACCCATCATGGATTTGAGCTTGTTCAACGGGATGCGCACCTTGTCGGCCAACGTGGCGGTCGAGATGGGCGAAGCTGAAGTTGGCTCGACTCACTTCCGGATCTTGTTCTTGTCTGCCTTGGTCTTGTTTGTGATGACCTTTATCTTAAACACCGCTGCTGAAGTCGTGCGTGCACGTCTACGCAAGAAATACGGCTCGCTGTAAGGAGAT
>CALFYA010000150.1 GCA_937952925.1 uncultured Moraxellaceae bacterium | reverse complement strand
GAAGGGCTTGACAGTTTTGGGTGGATCTATAATTATCCCGTTTTAGGATATTTTGAGATGACCTAATGAAGTACAGCAGTGTGATCATGATGATAGGACTTGGTGCAACAACGATCTTGTCTGGATGTAGCAGTAAAGCGGAACGTCAGTTTATGAAAGGGTGTACGCAGATGTCGGAAGGAGAAGTGTGTAGCTGTATCTACGACAAACTAGAAGACAAGTACGGCGAGGAACAATTGCTCAAAGAGTTTTACTCGATGGAGCCAAACAAGGTGTTTCAAGAGCATGTCGTGAGCGTCACCATGCAATGTGCGCAAGAAACTTAAGCCATGCGATTGTTGGCTGGGGTCATTTTTTTGGGTGCAATCATTTGGATCGTGGGTCTGCCGTTTCTTGGTGTGTTGATCCTCCTGATGATCTTGGGTGCACTGGGTAAATTTGCAGCGGGAGGTAAATAAGCGGATGAATGCTCAAACAAAAATGGTGGCGATGGGCGTTGCTGGTCTGTATGGGGTGATTGGGTTTTTCTATGCGATCTATCAATGTTTCTGGGGAGCCTATAGCTACAAGCCAGTTTTTTACAATCTGATGCAAGGTGTGTTTTGGCCTTTCTCTATGTTTCCTGCTTTTGGCAAAGCAGTGGGTGGCTTGGTGATGTTGGCTGTCATCCTCTACATTGTGTTGAAAAAATGAGCAGCATAAAAGGAGCATGACTTGAAAGACTGGTTTAAATTTATTGTGCTTCCTGTTGTGGTGAGTGCGGTTGTGCAGCTGATCATTGCGTTTTTCGCAGGGTTCACCAAGTTTGACACCTATACGACTGCACATGCGATAAGCCAAGGTGTGTTGGGGTTTTTGGTGGGAATCACCATGTACCATTGCGCACCAAAGGCAAGAACGATTTATGCCGCACTCTATGCCGTCGTGTATGCCGCAGCTGATCTAGCGATTGGCTATACCTCTGAAGGCACGAGCACGATGGTGCTAGGCACACAGGTGCAACATCACTTTTATGTGCCCAACCACATTGGCTTTAGCATAGGGCTACTGTTGGGTATTGCTGGCGCTCGCGACTCGGTGAAGAGGGGTCGAGTAACGCTATAGTCTTTAGCTAATCCAATAATTTTTAAATACATATTACCAAACTGATCAAATCAACTGATCGAAAAAAAGCCCCTCCTTCGCCCCCATGCCAACACGGCATGGAGGCATGGTGGGGCCTTTTTGTTTTGGACGTTTGTTTAAATGATTTAGGAGAAAGATGATGCAGTGTCCAGCGTGTGGGTCGTCTCAAGTGGCGACAAAAAATCATGCCCGTCGTATTGGCAGTGCGGTGGGTGGTGCAGCAGGTGTTGCCGGTGGCGTCACAGGGCGTCAAGCCGGTGCAAAACTCGGTGCAAGTCTAGGAGCTGTTGGTGGTCCGATGGGGATGGTACTCGGTGGTTTGTCCGGTGCACTGATTGGCGGTCTAGTCGGTGGAGCAGTCGGCAGCCGCGCAGGTGAAGCGTTTGGTGGTCAAATCGACGACACCATTCTCAACAACTGCGAATGTCTGCGATGTGGCTACCACTTTCAGGCGCGTTCGTACCAGTCGCATTAAACCTTCATTTTCCCTCAATTCATAAGGCAGCTCTGTTTTTAAAAACAGGACTGCCTTTTTTGTTGTCTATTGTTTTCTTGGAGATTGATCATGGCA
>CALFYA010000149.1 GCA_937952925.1 uncultured Moraxellaceae bacterium | reverse complement strand
CCACCGACCAGCACTTCGGTGTGTGTCCATGCAGCTTTGTTGGCCTGTGGTGCAAACGGCAACAGCTTTTCGAGCGCATGTTCGGCGAGCTTACGATAGGTGGTCAGCTTACCGCCCAATACCGTCAACAAGGGCGCTTTGCCATCAACCGCATCGACTTTGAGTTCGTAGTCACGAGTGACGGCGGCGGCATTGTCGGTGCCATCGTCCATGAGTGGGCGCACGCCGCTATAGCGCCACACCACATCGGCAGGAGTGACTGGCTCAGCCAAATAGGCATTGACCGCATCACACAAATACTCGACTTCAGCATCGGTCATGTATGGCTTGGCGTTGGGATCGTCTAATGGCGTGTCGGTGGTGCCAATCAGGGTGTAGTCGCGCTCATAGGGCAACATAAAAATCACCCGACGGTCGGTATGCTGCAAAATATAGGCTTGATCACCGTTGTAGCGACGTTTGACCACCATATGTGAGCCTTGCACCAAACGCAGTTTGCCTTCGGGTTTGTGCTCAACTTGTAGGCTTTGTTGTACGGCTTGCACCCAAGGGCCACTGGCATTCACCAACATTTTGGCGCGCACGACTCGTGGTACTCGCTCAGGGTATGGGTGATTGGGCATCGGTTTGATCTGGATCAGCCAATGCTCGCCTTCTCGCTTGGCATCAACAAACGTGGTGCGCGGCAGGAGCTGTGCGCCATGCTGATGCGCTGAGCGGGCGTTGAGAATCACCAAACGCGCATCATCGACCCATGCATCCGAGTAGCTAAAGCCGTGGGTATATTGGGGTTTGAGCGGTTGACCAAATGCGGTATCAGCAAATTTGATGCCTTTGGACTTGGCGAGGCTAATCCGACCACCCAAACGATCATACAAAAACAGCCCTGTGCGGATCATCCAGCGCGGACGCAATTGCGGCACATGCGGCATGATAAAGGTCATCGGCCATGCAATATGCGGCGCAATCGCCAACAAACGCTCGCGCTCCGCAAGTGCCTCACTGACCAAGCGAAACTCATAGTGCTCCAGATAGCGCAAACCACCATGTATCAGCTTGCTCGACGCACTTGAAGTTGCCCCAGCAAAATCACCTTGCTCGGCCAACAGTACCGACAACCCTCGTCCGGCAGCATCACGGGCGATTCCCACGCCATTGATTCCACCGCCAATAATCATCACATCGACATCAACTGCTGGCTGTTGCATCTGGTTTATCCTGCATTGGTGCTATTTGACTCGCCTGTTTTGGCGCGCCCACTCAAGTGGCGCGACCTTAACGTAGCCCTGTTGCTTGAGATTGATGTTTGACGACAGCGCAGCTTTGCCACCAAACACACCCCAATGAATACTGCAAAAGCAGGGGGTTGCTGATCCTGAATTGCCAACAGCATCACGGTTGACCTACCCAATGATTGGACAATCTCACCATAGCATCGAACAAAAGATGAGCAACTACAACACAATCAGCACCTCTGTCGTCGCTTTGTCAGGGCATGTGATCGTTTAAAGGCGATTGATGTGGTCTATGTTGAGGACGACTCATGTCGCAATATGTCAATTTAACAGTCATTCTATCGACTTTTACAATCATATAAATGGGTTAGCTCTGCTCTCTTTCAATCATCATCTGTTTATTTTCGCTACAAGCGTTAAACAACTGTTAAGCAACTCTATTGAATACTCACTTCGCCTGCACAGTCAGCACGTCCAAAATTTTCTACAGTCCAATCATCGGTGATCAAGCACAACCTGACTGCACCACGCAGCACGCTTGATCAATATTGCTTTTGATACTGGAGATTACATCATGTTTCGTTGGGCAATTATTTTTGCAGTGATTGCACTGCTGGCAAGTTTGTTGGGCTTTGGTGGTGTCGCAGGCTTGTCTGCTGACTTTGCTTGGATTTTCTTGATCGTTGCGGTGATCTTGGCGATTGTGGCGTTGGTCACTCGTGGCAAGGTCTCTGTATAACCTCTCGTTTAAACTGCCTTTTCCCCCCAGCGCGCTTCGGCGCGCTTTTTTTGAATATTATGTTGAATCAGATGTTTATTTTTGTGAAATTTGCGGCTGTTCGCGCCTTGTCGGCATGACAAATTTATCGTTTTCAGGCATTACTGCCAACCACGCTATATCTTTTAGACCATCCCAAGGATTTGATGATGTCTGCCATTTTGACCCGTACTGTCCCCCTCACTGCACCCGACGGTGCCACCCTGCTTGCTTATCTGGCCTTGCCTGCCGACACCAGCACGCCCGTTGCAGGCGTGATCGTTGCGCCGGAGTGGTGGGGCTTGACCGCCTACCCCAAACAACGGGCTGAGCAGCTTGCCGCGCTTGGCTATGCGGCGATTGCGCTTGATGTGTATGGCGATGGCAACACCACCGAACAAGCCTCGCAAGCCAATGATTGGATGATGGCGCAATTGGGTGATCAAGACCGTTTGATGGCACGCGCCCAAACTGGTTTGGATTATTTGGCAAGTTTGCCTGAAGTCGATGCCAACCGTTTGGCGGCGATTGGCTATTGTTTTGGCGGCAAAGTGGCGCTCGATATGGCACGGGTTGGCATGCCGATCAAAGCGGTTGCCAGTTTTCATGGCAATTTGACCCCCAAACAACCGGCAACAGCTGCCTTTCAAGCGGTGGTCATTATTGAACATGGCGCAGCCGATAGCTTGGTCAGCCAAGATGCCATTGCTGCGTTTGAAGCCGAGATGCAAGCGGCGGGCGTGCAATACAGCATCCATCAACATGCAGGCGCGAAGCACGGCTTTACCAATCCTGATGTCGGGCGCTTCGCCGCAATCAATGGCGTGGATTTCTTGGAATATCATGCGCAAGGCGATCACGATTCTTGGCAAAACTTGCAAGATTTGCTCAAGGCGCAGTTGGGTTAAACGTGGTGGGGTGCGCTCGGCGCACCCTATTTGTAAGAAGCCTCTGAGACTCACCACGAATACGGATTGTGTGAGCCTAAAGAAACCTAAATTTAATTTGTGACGTAAGCCACTTGACCTTGTCTAAAATCTGAAATTTGATCGTTTTCAGGTATATCAATTTTTACGAAAACGTTTTTTCCACCAGCCAATGATGTCGCAACTTCTACCCCTCCTACACGGTAGCTTTTTCTTTTTACACGCACGGTACGTCCAACCATACGACGAATTTCCACATCATTCATACGCTTAAAACGGGTATCAGTACCTGCCAAGACCAAAGAGCCATTGGACGTACTCAAGGTATCGGCAATCACAAATAGTTTCTTCATTTACAACGCCTCCTCTTCAAGCCAAAGCTTTTCTCTAACGTTCTTTAATCTTACACCATTTTTATGCAATCTTTCGACCGCATCACGTAACAATAAAATGCGCTCCGTTAAAGGAAGATCAGGCGCGAATTTCGCTGCACGAATACTTGCTTGAACCTCTTCAAGCAACTCGTCATTTTGAGATTGATTAGACATTTCCGCCTGACGGTGACCAATAATCTCATGCGCTAAGGCAGCAAACATACCAATTTTGGAGTTAGCACCCAAGTGTTCAGCTGAGTGAGTAGTAGGCAAAACATCCGTACCAATATACAAAGCCTCTATACCGAACATCATCTTGTAACTTGTATTCATTGCGTCACTGATATGTATTACGTCTATCGGGACGCCTAGCCTCACAGCGTAATCTATTGCCATTTTCTGCTGCTCAGGCGTCAGAGGCTCTTCATTTCTTAACCCGTCAGATGCAACCTGCCTGTCAAAGTCTTTTTTCATACCAATCACTTGTTGTCTTGATCAGCAACATTCTAACTAACTTTCAGAAGTTGGTCTTTGTTCTTGCGTTTATATCTTTAAGATTTCTGCTTTTGCTGCATTATCTATCGAGTCGTTGGTATTAATTTTCACTCTTTTTCCAGCCATAGAGTGTGTGTACTATTACCACCTAACTCACTAAACCCTGTGGTATTCTCCACTCCTATCCACTACCCCCACATTTACGCTAAGGTACGCGCTTTGCACTTGGAGCAGCGGCGTGCAGGCAGATTCCAGCTTTTCACAGCGCCTTTTGGCATGGTTTGACCAATACGGTCGCCATGATTTGCCGTGGCAAGTGGCCGACGATCCATACAAAGTCTGGGTGTCGGAGATCATGCTGCAACAAACCCAAGTCAAAACTGTGCTCAATTATTTTGATCGTTTTATGGCGCGCTTCCCCACGGTTCATGCACTCGGCAGCGCCACATGGGACGAAGTCGCGCCGTATTGGGCTGGCCTTGGCTATTACGCTCGCGCCCGCAATCTGCACAAAGCAGCCATGCAAGTGCTGGCACAAGGCGGTGAATTTCCGCAGACCCTTGACGGCTGGATGGCCTTGTCGGGCATTGGTCGATCCACTGCGGGGGCGTTGATGTCACTCGGTCTACGTCAATATGGCGTGATCATGGATGGCAATGTCAAACGGGTGCTGACGCGTTATTTTGCCCTCGAAGGCGACAGTATGAAGCCTGCCGTGATCAACCAACTGTGGGATCTGGCCACGCAGCTCACCCCCCACACCCGCAATGCCGACTATACCCAAGCGATTATGGATTTGGGCGCCACCGTATGTACGCCCAAAAAACCGCTGTGTTTGTATTGCCCGATGCAGCAAAGCTGCCAAGCCTTTGCCCAAAACCGCGTGCTGGAGTTTCCACAAAAGAGCAGCAGCAAGCCCACGCCTACCCGCCATGCCAACGTATGGGTGATCGAACAAGATGGCCAATGGCTGTGGTTGCAACGCCCCAACGCCGGACTATGGGGTGGCCTGTGGTGTTTACCGATCACCGAAGATGCGACTACGTTTGCGCATGCCTCAGCGCTTGGGGTGATCAAACATACCTTTACCCATTTTACGTGGCTACTGTCGGCGTATCGCGTCGATGCCCGTCAACTCGGTGCCGAACAGATCGCACAGCTCACCCAAGGCCAGCCGACCATCTGGCAGTCACCCCAGACCTCAGCCACACTGGGCATTCCACAAGCCATGCAAAAGCTGATCGCTCAGGTGGCAACGCCATAAACTCAGCTTGTTTACACTGGTGGCTGCGTATATCTTGAACACACAACTTAAAATTGGGGCAAATATGATGCGGATCAGCGTTTATGTGGCGATGGGACTAATGGCGCTGCTTAGTGGTTGCCAAACCATGACCCCCACCGAATGCAAAATGACCAACTGGGGTGAGCGTGGTCAACAAGACGCCTTTGCTGGTCAAGCCGAACGCATCCTCACCTATGCCGATGACTGTGCATCTCAGCAAGTGCCACTCCAACAGATCCATATCGCCGCCTATCGCAGTGGCTACCAACAAGGCTTGGGGTATTACTGCCAGCCCCAGCGCATCATCGAACAAGCACTCGATGGCAAAGGTTCGGTGGAGATTTGTCCAATCGCCAGCCAGCAAACATTACGTCCACTGTATCAAACCGCAAAACGGGTCTACGACGCACGTCAAGATCTCAAACAGCTCAATCAAGAACAACAACGCCTCGAACAAGAGCTGAACAATCCCAAAACCAGTGATGTCCGTCGTCAGGAAATCAGACAACGACTACGCAAGCTCGACGCTGACGGCATTGATGCCCGCGATGAGCTGAGGCGTGCTGAACAAGCGCTATCGCGCATACGGTAGGGCGGGATAAAGGAATTTATGAATGCATGGCGACCCAACCAAGCCTTACTACGGCTGCGGACTTTATGCTGTAGTGGCATTGATCTGACCAGTATGATGCCCGATGTGTTGCACTTGGTTGGGCATATCCTGCCCAATGCCGCCGGTGCGCTGTTTTTGATGGCTGATGATGGCACGCCACAAGCGTTTTATCACCAAGACTCCCCCGAAGCGGTGCGCCAGTTGTTTCAGCGCGAACCACAGCTGTTTGTGGGGCAACATGAGCTGAATATTTTCCATATCGCCACGCAGCGCGGTGAAAAAGCCGGATTGTTGCTACAGCCACCTGCCGAATATTTTCACAGCAACACCTATCAATTATTGGTGCGTGCCAGTGGTCATCAGCACGCACTTGAAGTCCGTTTGGATCGACATGGGATCTGTGCGGGTGTGCTGATGCTGTTTCGCGAGCAGGGCAAGCCATTTCGCCCGCAAGACTGCGAGACGCTCAAACAAATCGGCCAATACCTCGAATACGCCCTCAGTTGTGATGGGCTTGCCCAAGGGGACTATCCACTGACCGATCATGCGATGGTGGTATGTACGCCGCAAGGCCAAGTGTTGTGGATGACTCAAGAGGCTGCACAGATTTTGGAGCGTATTCCGCAGTTTGCCCATACATGGCAAGCCGAGCGTCCACTCCCCGATTTTTGTCTACGGGCGATAGCTGCCTTACAGCGTGCCGACGCGCCGATGCCTTGTGCGCGTTTGGTGGTGGCTGGTGGTTATATTTTGGTACGCGCCCAATGGTTACACGCACCCAATCAAGGATTGCCTGCGATTGGTTTATCCTTGCAGTCGGGCATTCCGATGTCGCTGGCCTTGTGGCGTGTCTTAGCACCACTGGCGTTATCCCCCCAGCAACTCGCAATTGCCCATCGTTTGACCCAAGGACAAGCGCGCACGGCCATTCGCCAAGCGCTCAATTTGAGTGAAGCGGTGTTTAAAGATGCGATCAAACAGATCTACGCGGTGCTTGAGGTCAATTCGCAAGAGTCGTTGTTGCAAGCGATTGAGCAGCGATTACAACAACATCATCAGCATTATCACTAAATGGAGCACCCATGCCGCTTCCTGATCACTTGCATGGTACTTGGGCGTATGTTGAAGCCCATCAATGGCTGTGGCGGACGAACCGGATGAAATGGCTGCTATGGCCGTTTTTTTGTTCGCTGTGTTTGTTGCCGGTCTATGGCTATGGGGTGTTTTGGGGCACCGACGCGCTCGCCACCCAACTCACCACGTGGTTTGGCTGGCAAACCGATGGTGTGGGGTATTGGGTGATGTTGCCGTTTATCTTGGTGATTGTATTGCTGTTTGGCTATATTTTGATGAAAAACATCATCATGCTGCTGTGCACACCGCTCAACGCACTGCTGGCCGATGCGGTAATCACCGATCAATTGGGCGAAGGTAGCCAGCAGTCTTTGGCTGAGTTTTGGGGCAGTATGTGGCGTGCCATCGGCATGACTGTATTGGCATTGGTACTCGGCCTGATCAGTACTGTTGGCTTGCTGTTTTTGGGTAGCATTCCAGTGGTGGGCACACTAGCGGCCTTGGTGCTCGGCTTGATGATCCAAAGCTTTTTGGCGGCTTGGGGCTTTTTTGATCCGGTGTATGAACGGGCTGGGTTGGGGGTGTGGCGGAGTTTTACCCACTCAGTGCGCCTCACCCCGCGTTTGATCAGTTCGGGGCTGCCGTTTGTATTGTTGTTTCAAATTCCACTGATTGGTTGGACACTCGCACCAA
This sequence comes from uncultured Moraxellaceae bacterium, assembly GCA_937952925.1. Classification (GTDB taxonomy): domain Bacteria; phylum Pseudomonadota; class Gammaproteobacteria; order Pseudomonadales; family Moraxellaceae; genus CALFYA01. Next base: position 1,652 of record CALFYA010000149.1, on the reverse strand, counting down.
GCTACGGCACGGTGGCTGGTGCGATTGCAGCGTGTCGCTTGCAACAACAAGGGCGTCTCACCGATGCGCCATAGCGCCCAGATCCGTGGTGTCGCGGTGGTTGGCTTGCTGGGTGCTGGACTCCTCGCCTGTACCTCGCACCCAAGCAAAACTCAATCTGCCCAGCAAATCTCCGCAGATCGCGCATGGCTGGCTGGACAACAGCTGCCGCGCCAATTGCCTGTGCCAGTTAAGGGCATCAAGCCCAGTCAATTAAACGATACATGGGGTGCAGCGCGCTCAGGCGGTCGCCGTCATGAAGGCATTGATATTTTTGCCAAGACCGGTACGCCGGTGCTCTCGACCACTGTTGGTGTGATCCAAAAAATCAGTACGGGGGGATTGGGCGGCAAAGCGATTTGGGTACTCGGCCCCAAGCTATCACGGCATTATTATGCACATCTCGATGATTTTGGGCGTTTTAAGGTCGGTGATCGGGTCAAAGTGGGGGATAAACTCGGTACGGTTGGTGATACAGGCAATGCCAAAGGCGGGCGTCCGCATTTACACTATGGCATCTATGGGGCAAATGGTCAGGCGACTAATCCCTATCCTTTTTTAGCGAACCCTTAAGGTACTGTTATGCTACTCACCGTCGATGACTGGATTCACTTTGCCGAATCGGGCAATCAACAACGGATTCGCGATTTGGAAGGCCAGTTATATCAAGGCTGGATTATGGAAATCACCGACAAGGCCTTGCTGATCAGTACCGGTGAAGGGGAGCGAGGGGTCGATCATTGGCTCAGTTTTCATAATATTGACCAAACCGCGCTGTGGTATTTTGATAGCCAACAACGCGAATGGACGCAATATCAATGTCAACACGATTAACGCGCTGTCACTGGTGTAGCAACGACCCGCTATATCAAGATTATCACGACCACGAATGGGGCATCGTCAGCCATGATCGGCGCTATGTGTTTGAAATGCTATGTCTTGAAGGCCAGCAGGCTGGACTGTCTTGGATGACCGTGCTGCGTAAACGCGCTCACTATCGGGCGATGTTTGCCAATTTTGACCCACAATCGGTTAGTGAAATCAGTGAAGAGCAGCTTGATCAACTGAGCACCGATGCTGGGCTGATCCGCCACCGCGCCAAGCTCGCCGCCATCCGCGACAATGCCCGTGCATGGCTGGCGCTTGAAGCAGATGGCATGGATGTGGTGGCGTGGCTATGGTCATTTGTAGACGGTAAAACCTGTGTCAACCGCTACACTCACTTAGGCGACTACCCGAGCCAAACCGCTCAAAGTTTGGCCATGTCCAAAGCCCTCAAGAAACAAGGCTTTCGTTTTGTCGGTGCCACCACCTGCTATGCTTTGATGCAAAGCATTGGCATGGTCGATGACCATCAAATCGGCTGCTTTTGCACGGCACGGTCGATTGCCTAACGCCGCTCCACATAACGCCGACCATCGGGAGTGACTTGCCACACTCCATCGATCTGTACCATGTTGCCGCGTTTGGCTGGTGGTGCGGCACCATGCACATACACACAGCCATACTGGGCATGGATCAGCATCCAATCGCTCCGACTGCGTGGCGGCGCACCCACGCAACCACCCGACCACTGCATATATTGCCCCGTGATACGCTCCACGTGATCGGTC
>CALFYA010000148.1 GCA_937952925.1 uncultured Moraxellaceae bacterium | reverse complement strand
CACTGGCAACACTTCTTTGATGGCAACCGATGCTGCAAAGCCCAATTTTTCAGCCACAGTGGGCTTGTGCCGAGATTGCAGCACATACACATCATGGTTGGGCAGTAACGACAACAAATAAGCGTCTGAGGTCTGCAACTGATCAACTAGCTTGAGCTTGACCGCATCTTCGCCATACCAATGCTCACCGGTCGCGACCTGTTCGACGTTGAGCTGTGGGCGATATTTTTCAACAAAATGCTTAAACAGTGCGTGAGTCTGTTGCAGCTCTTCTTCAAATTTGGCTTTTCCATCTTCGGAGTTTTCACCAAACATGGTCACGGTGCGTTTGTACTGACCGGCAGTGTAGACATCAAAATCGACTTTGAGATGTTGCAGCAACTTATGGAAGTTGGGCATCTGTGCGACCACCCCAATCGATCCCACCACCGCAAACGGTGCAGTGATGATTTGCTGGGCAATACAGGCCATCATGTAGCCGCCACTCGCCGCCACTTTGTCCACGCAGATGGTGACATGAAAACCTGCCTCGCGTAGACGTGCCACTTGTGCGGCGGCCAAGCCATAGCCATGCACCAAACCACCAGGGCTTTCGAGACGAATGACAACGGCGTCGCGGCCAGCACGCGCCATGGAGAGCACAAGGGTAATTTCTTCACGCAAGGTATCGACGGCGCTCGCCTGCATATCGCCTCTAAAATCAAGGACAAAAACGCGCTTGCCATCTTTTTGACGCTGTTTGTTTTCGCGTGCCAACCGTTTGAGTAGCTGACGCTGCTCGGTTTTATCAAATACAGTTTGAGCGAGTTGCTGCTGTTGCTGCGCCAAACGCGCATTCAGGTGACGAATTCGGATTTCGGATGGTTGCTTAGGGACGTGAAGCAGCATGATGGTTTTCCTCGCTTGATCACCACAACATGCAGGGCAAACGCGGCAATTTCAAGAGCAGTGACCGCACAGGCCACTGCTTTTTGAGCCAATCTGTCTATTTTTTAGACAAAACGGATTGGCAGTTCCGCATCAGGGTCATGCTTGTGATCGTGTGAATCACACTCATCCCCTTCTTTCTTGCTACCCTTATGGATATAACCCGTACGCTCTTGTTCGGGCAGATGCTGATGCTCCCAGATCACCACCGCTTGCAGACAGGTCGCGCGTTGCTCATCGGTCACCAACTGACCATTTGGCCATTTGCCAATCTCAATGGCGGTACGAAAGCGCTCAACGATCTCAGGGGTCAGCGCCGCTAAGATTTGATCAATGTTCATCATTCGGCTCCTGATAATGATTCCACCCGAGTTTGGTACGGCACGCGGCATAAAAATCATAACCCGGTGGATGCAGTAAGGTCAGTTTAAACGGATGCTTGCGAATATGCAGCCAATCCCCTTCATGTACCGACACGCTCGCTTGACCGTCGGCACTGATCATCGGGTGCACACGAGTGTCGTTGATGCGGATTTTCACTTCACTCTCACCGCCCACCACGATCGGTCGGCTCGACAACGTATGAGGGTGCATCGGCACAATCACAATCGCATCCATATTGGGGTACAAAATTGGCCCACCACCAGACAACGCATACGCTGTTGAGCCTGTGGGAGTGGCAATAATCAACCCATCGCTGTGCTGACGATAAACAAAATGCCCATCGATATTCATTTCAAAGTCAATCATGTGTACCGACTTACCCGCATGTAAGACGATATCATTGAGAGCGATGGCCTCATGCGTCACTTGATCTTTAGAGCGAATTTCGACTTGCAATAAAAAACGGCGATCAAGGGTATAATGCCCTTTTAACACCTGCTCCAGCTTAAACAACACTTCTTCAGGCGATACATCGGTCAGAAAACCAAGTCGCCCTCGGTTGACGCCCAGCACTGGCGTTTTATGGCGTGCAAGGGCGCGTGCTGCGTGCAACAGTGAACCATCACCGCCCACCACAATCACCAAATCACACACTTCACCAAGTAAGCTACGCGAAACTGTTTGAATATTTTGAATTTCAATCAGGCGTGCGGTTGCATCATCGACGACCGGATGCAAGCCATGTGCAATCAGATAATCATGAATCAGATGTAGCGTATCGACGACCGAGCGTTTACCTGGACGGCCAATCAAACCAATGTTGCGAAAATTTTTGGGTTTCAAGCCTGACCGCTCCACAGAAGAAAGGC
>CALFYA010000147.1 GCA_937952925.1 uncultured Moraxellaceae bacterium | reverse complement strand
CGCCATCCATGGCTCAAACAATTGCGCTCAGCGTCCCTGCAAAGAGCAAGAGCAATCGCTTAACTGACTGGCATTACTGTCAAACAGGGCTTTTTTTCCATCACATTTAAGCGTCTTGGATCGCACGACCACCAGGCAATTGCCCAAAATAATGCGATAAGGCTTCAAGGCAACGGACAATCTTCAATGGCTGTTGCTCACGGCGCAAGGTCAACGCATACAAGGTATAGTCGGGCATTTGCCAGTTGGGCAAGACTTCGACCAACTCACCCCGCGCCAACTCTTTTTGCACATCCAAATACAGCAAGCGTGCCAAACCATGCCCACCCAAACACAACGACTTCATCAAAAAGACGTTGTTGGTGTACAAGCGTGAGGGAATATGCACCGAAGCATGCTCACCGGTTTTGGCATTGCGGAAGGTACAATCTTGCGCATCTTTGATCAGATTGATGGCAATCATCTGATGCTCAGACAATTCGCTCGGGTGATGCAGGGGTGCAAATTGACGTAGATAGGCCGGTGATGCGCACAGCACCTGATCAACGCGTGCCATTGGCCGTGCAATCAGGCTTGAATCGGCAAGGCCGGGACTCATCCGAATGGCGATATCAATCCGCTCATCAATCAAGTCGATGTAGCGATTATCGGCTTCAAAATGAATTTGCAGTGCCGGATGCGCAGCCATCCAACTCGATAACGCAGGTACCACATGATTCGCACCGAGTTCGGGCGTGGTGGCAATGCGTAGATCACCAATCAACTCATCACGCAACTCATTGATTCGGATACGGCCACGTTGTGCCGCTTCGACCATTTCTTGACAACTTTGAAAAAAGGCATGACCCGCTTCGGTCAAGCTCAGCTTACGCGTAGAGCGATGCAACAGCACCACGCCCATATCTTGCTCAAGCGCTCGAACTTGTTGACTGACCGCACTGGTGGTGATGCCCAAATCACGTGCAGCTGCACTAAATGAACCCCGTTCAACCACACTGGCAAACACTGCCATGCTTCTGAGATTGTCCAACATATTATGTGTTTTCCTTGCCACACCTGTCACGGATGATTGGTTAAACTAATTCAATCACCGAGTCGGTAATACCCCACGAGGATTGATGGGTTTGCCATTCGCGCGAATCTGCAACTCCAACATCACTTGTGATGTACCACTCTCTCCTATTTCAGCGATTGTTTGCCCCAAACGGACTCGCTCCCCTTCTCGAACCAGCAAGCGACTATTATGTGCATATGCACTAATATAACCGTTGAGGTGCCGTATCAGCACCAAATTTCCGTATTCCTTTAGCCCATTATTGGCATAAACCACTTCACCATCCGCTACAGCTCTGACGGAGTCCCCTATTTTACCGCTAAAACGCATTCCTTTCACATGTTGTGACGGATTAAATTCTTGAATGATGGGGTTTTGTGTCGGCCATTGCCAGCCTTGAGCACTCATTGTACCACTGTTGTTGGTATTTACGGGGGCTACAACTGGTGGTGGTGGTGTCAACTTGGGCTGCACAGTCGTGGCTGTTGGCGCAATGGGTTTTGCCACTGTGGTGGTGGACTTGACCGGTGCAGGAGTGCTCAGTGACTGACTTTTGATCGGCGCAACAGGCGCGGGATTCGTCGGTTGCCGCACCTCCACTCGCGGTGGTCGCTCCTTTAAACGTAAGCGCTGATTGGGATAGATTGTATAGTTGGCATCCAGATTGTTGATTCGCCCAATCTCTTGATAATCCAAACCATAGCGCGTCGCAATTTCGCCAACCGTGTCACCGGCATTGACCACATAGCTATCTGGTGCAGGCTGGATCACACGCCGTACAGGGACTTGAGGTTTGGAGGCACAGCTCGCCACTAGCGTTGTTGCAAGCATCACCGCCATCAACTGATGCACGGTTGTTGGCTGTTGTACGCGTGCTGCTTGTAACCATCGTTTCATGAGCTGATCCTATATTCTCGTCTGTGCGAAATCATGCCTGATCCTGCGTATGCTGTGCGCCATCCCTACACAGATGCATCAAAATATTGACTTAAACGCGACAAAATATCGTGATTGGTCGCATCCATTTGGATCGGTGTAATACTCACATAACCCGCAGCGACAGCCTCAAAATCGGTGACAACAGTCGGTTGATAAGCCGACAATCGCTCGACGGCTGCTTCGCCCGATAGCCCAATCCAATAGACCTGACGACCGCGTGGGTCAGTGGCTTTCATGACCGGCAGCGGTTTGGCGCGTGCGCCCATACGCGTCACTTTACAGCCTTTTAAATCAGGCACATCGGGGATATTGATATTGTAAATATGGCGTGCTGGCAAGGGGGGGATGCCATTTTTCACAAATTCATACACCCAATGCGCGGCTTGTGCATAATCTTCGGGGTGTTGATAGCCGCGTACCTGACTACCCACGAGGGACACCGCAAGCGCTGGCAGCTGCATCAGGCGTCCTTCTAAGGCTGCGCCGACTGTGCCCGAATAAATCACATCATCGCCAAGATTGGCACCACTGTTGATGCCACTGATCAACAGATCAAAGCCTTTGTCAAATAGGCCATTCATCGCCAAATAAACGCAATCGGCAGGCGTGCCATTGACTGCCCAAAAACCATTGGGCAATTGCACAGCACGCAATGGGCGATCTAAAGTCAGGGCACTTGAAAAACCACTACGCTCCGCTTCAGGGGCAACCACCACCACCTCACCGAGCGGTTGGAGGGCTTGTGCCAACGCAACAATCCCCGGTGCAAACACACCGTCATCGTTACTAATCAGAATCCGCATCAATCATTCATTCCAAAACTTCTATTGTAATCGTACATGTTATTGGGTGTGAAACGAAAAACGCCGCAAGATGCGGCGTTTTGGCTTAGGGTCTGTTTACATTTCATGTGTGAGCCGCGACCACAACTGAAACGTCAACAGACCCTAGGTCAACACTTAGTTGCCATTGCCGTCGTTGTCGAGGTCGTCGTCCATAAAGCCGCCGTTACCTTCCATTTTGTTGCCTGGCTCAAAGCCACCTTGACCGCCAAAGCCACGGTTGCCACCAAAGCCACCGCCTTGACCGCCGCCAAAGCCGCCGCCTTGACCGCCACCAAAGCCGCCGCCTTGACCGCCACCAAAGCCACCACCTTGACCGCCACCAAAGCCGCCTGTAGGCGCGCCGAAGCCCGCTGCTGGTGCGCCGAAGCCACCACCAACAGCGCCGCCTTCAGCACCAAAACCGGCAGCAGGAGCGCCACCGGCTGGACGTGGGTTGCGTGCTGGGACAACCGTCGAAATGGCGTGTTTGTAGACCATTTGGCTGACGGTGTTTTTCAGCAACACCACATATTGATCGAAAGACTCGATTTGGCCTTGCAGCTTGATGCCGTTGACCAAAAAAATCGAGACGGGAATGCGCTCTTTGCGCAGGGAATTCAAGAATGGATCTTGCAAGGTTTGGCCTTTTGACATGGTTATAACTCCGGAAAACAAAAACACACACAGCGCACAAAAAAAACTGCCCCCAATCAAAATTGGCGTCGGGGAAACAGGTTGTTGAATTTTGCGCGATCAAATCTTGAGACGCAAGAGCACATCTGCTTGATGGACTGTTTCGAAAACATGAATATCGTGTTGACTGCGTAACGAACGTAACCATGTGTACTGACGTTTGGCAAGCTGTCTGGTCGCAAAAAGTGCTTTATTTTGTGTATCGACCCAATCACCTTGCCCTACTTCACAGGCTTGTAGATACTCCCACACCTGACGATAACCTACTGATCGCATTGAAGGAAGCTCGGCATTGAGCTTGGGATTTTGATACAGTGCTTTGACTTCATCCAAAAATCCAGCCGCCCACATTTGCTCAAGTCGCAGCGCAATTCGCTCATGCAAAACTGCACGATCTGGCATGAGGGCATACAAATGATAGTCATAGGGTAATTCAGTGACTTGCTGTTCATCATGCAAATCACTGATCGCCCGACCGGTAATCCGATACACCTCAAGAGCACGCATCAGCCGCTGACGATCACTCGGCAAAAACCGCTGTGCAGCGCGTGGATCGACTTGGGCGAGCTGGCGGTGGATCTCCTCCCAACCCAGTGCTGCCGCTTCGGCTTCAATTGTGGCGCGCACCTCAAGGTTGGCTTCGGGCAAACCATCAGCCATGCCTTGTAGTAGGCTGCGAAAATACAACATGGTACCGCCCACCAGCAGTGGAACCTTGCCACGCGCATGAATCTCAGTGATCAAGCGCATGGTATCTTGCACAAAATCTGCGGCTGAATAGACCTGATCTGGATCTAAAATATCAATCAAGGCATGCGGATAGCCCGCTTGCTCATCTTGCGTCGGTTTGGCGGTGCCAATGTCCATACCCCGATAGACCAATGCTGAATCCACCGAAATCAACTCATACCGACCTTGATCGTACAATTCACAAGCCAATGCGGTTTTGCCGCTCGCGGTCGGCCCCATCAAACACACTACTGGCAAACGCTGATCGGCCAAATTAGTCTCCACGTGCAAACAATTTGTCAAGTTGACTCAACGGAAAGGAGCGCCATGTCGGGCGTCCATGATTACACTGCCCTGCAAAGTCAGTTTGTTCCATTTGCCGCAGTAGTGCATTCATTTCGGTCAGGCTCAGCTGCCGATGGGCGCGCACAGCGCCATGACAGGCCATGGTGCTGAGCAGTCGATCACGCGCTTGGGTCAGCAATTGGCCTTGCAATTCAGGGTGCAAATCGTCGAGCAATTTTTGGATCAGGGTGGTCACATCACCACGTAGCAACAACGCAGGCACGGCGCGCACCACCACATGCTGCTCACCTTGCTGATCGACCTCCAACCCGAGTGCTTGTAGACTTTCTTGCATCATGCTGACGCGCTCGGCCTGCAACGGCGTCACCTCGACCACCAACGGCACGAGTAGCGCTTGACTTTGCCAGCCTTGCGCTTGATCCCATTGTGTTTTCAGTTGCTCAAGCAAAATCCGCTCATGCGCCGCATGCATATCCACCACAATCAAGCCGTCTTGGTTTTGTGCCAAGATATACACCCCATGCAACTGCGCCAGCGCAAAACCCAGCGGATGCTGTGGTGTAGCAGCCGGTGGTTCAACGGTTGGCGGAGTGGCTTGACGCAGCGGTGCCATGTAACTGGCCATCGCGGTACGCACTTCGGGAGTGTTTGACCATGTGCTACGTGTTTCGCTGGCTCGTGGATATGCCGACATCCCACTGCTACGCTCGTGCTGAGCATCCATCGTGGGTACAGCGACATCACCCTGATGAGAGTCTGGCGCTGTAGTCAACACCAAACTGTCTTGCACTCGCGGACTCGGCTGATTGCTGATGTGCTGCGGATGGAGTGCCTCGGCCAACTGCGCAGGTGCGGCTTGCTCGGTTTGTGCCAACACTTGACGTGCATGATGGCGCACAAACTCATGTACTTCGCGCCCTGCAATAAACCGAATTTCATGCTTGGTCGGATGCACATTCACATCGATTTGATCGGGTGGCACATCCAAAAACAACAAAAAACTTGGATGTTTTTGACCATGCAAAATACCGTCATATGCCATCCGAATCGCGTGGCTCACCGTGCGATCACGCACCATGCGGCCGTTGACATACAAATACTGCAAATCCGCTTGACCACGCGCGTCGCTCGGATGACCCAGCCAACCGGCCAGGGTCATCTCTAGGCTATGGGCTTCAATCCATTGGGCGCTTTCGGTAAAACGGCTGCCCAAAATTTTTTTGACCCGTTGCAAACGCGCACTGCCACTATCGGCAACGGGGAGATCCAAACGCGCTTGGCCTTGATGGCTCAAATAAAATGCCACATCAAAATGAATCAACGCCATGCGGCGAAGTACTTCTTCGATATGGCTAAATTCGGTACTGATGGTTTTGAGGAATTTACGGCGTGCAGGGACATTATAAAACACATCACGCACCGTCACCCGTGTGCCACGCGCCTGTGCAATTGGACGGACTTCGGCATCGCCATGTCGCCCCAAATGCACTTGCATG
>CALFYA010000146.1 GCA_937952925.1 uncultured Moraxellaceae bacterium | reverse complement strand
AATCAAGCCATCTTGCGGACGCGTGCGTACAGCATGCGTCTGACCAACGCCACCACCATCGCTCGACTGAGCAAGCGTGGCAACAGACTACTGAGCCAATTGCGCCAGCCGACCACCACACTGATCCGCTTGGCCTGCCATGCCGCAAGTGCCACCTGTGCCACGTCTTCTGGACTCGACGCATGCATTCCCGTGGTGTCCGCGTTCGCCACACGCACAAAATCGGTTTGAGTATTGCCGGCACACACCGCCACACAGGCTATCCCTTGATCTGCATACTCTCCAGCGAGTGCCTCGGTAAATTGCAAGACAAACCCTTTGCTTGCCCCATACACCGCAATATAGGGCAAAGGCTGGAACGCGGCAGTCGAAGCAATATTCATCACTCCGCCCTGTCCACGCGCCACCATCTGCGGCACATACAAATAGGTCAAATCAACCAGCGTTTGGATATTGAGCTGGAGCATCTGCTGATAGCCTGCGAGTGGCTCATCCAAAAACGCCGTCCAGCGACCAAAGCCTGCATTATTGATCAGATAATCCACCTGCAATCCCGCCTGCTGCGTGGCCTGATACAATGCTTGTGCACTGTGCGGCACACTCAAATCAATGGCAAACACCGCTACATGGATCTGATACGACGCACGCAACTGGGCTGCCAATGCCTCCAAACGGTCGCGTGAACGCGCCACCACGATCAAATCGGCACCACGCGCCGCCAACTGCTTTGCCAGCGCTGCCCCAATCCCCGATGACGCACCAGTGATCAATACGGTTTTTTGCTGAAATTGAATACGCATGCAGATTCTCCTCTCTCGAAGAATCACAGCCTAACGTTTGCCCTATAGGGCAGAGTCAAGCCCCTGTTGCAGCTGCTGTGGCTCGACACACACAATCGGCTGGGCAAATAGCTGTTGGCACACCTGACGCAGCCCCAGCAAGACCTGTTGCTGTTGTTGTAGAGCTTGGATCTGTTGGTGCTGTTGGGCAAGCTTATCGGCAATCGCCTGTTCGATGGCCTGTAGAGGAATATGACCCTGCTGCTGTTTGACGCCGAGCAATGCCATTAACTCACTCAAGCGAAATCCAGCACGCTGCGCAAGCTTGATCACGTCAATAAAGCGCAAATGCTCCGCATGATAATAGCGGTATTGACCCTGCCGAATCGCTGGTGGAATCAAGCCGCGTGCTTCATACAAACGCAGCGCCTTGGGCGTGCAGCCGGTCGCCTTGGCGGCTTGACCAATCCGTAGCAGTGATGGATTTGGCAATAATGCAGTCATGTATAGTGGGTTTAGATTGGGGCTATGCTGTATTTTCATCTAAAATGCGCCGCATGATTGTATTGAAGATGCTGATATGTCTGCCACGCTTGACCTCACCCTTGATTTGATTCGCCGCCCCTCCGTCACCCCTGTCGATGCCGACTGCCAAACCGTGATGGCAGAACGGCTTGCCAAGATTGGCTTTGTGATTGAACCCATGCGCTTTGGCGATGTGGATAATCTCTGGGCGCGACGTGGCAGTACCGCGCCGTTGCTGTGTTTTGCCGGTCATACTGATGTAGTGCCCACCGGTGATTTGGCGCGGTGGAATTCTGATCCGTTTGCCCCCGAAATCCGCGACGGCAAATTGTATGGTCGTGGCACCGCCGACATGAAATCCGCACTCGCGGCGATGGTGGTGGCCTGTGAGCGTTTTGTGGCAGCTCATCCTGATCATCGCGGTTCGATTGCATTTTTGATCACCAGCGACGAAGAAGGGCCATCGATCAATGGCACGGTCAAAGTGGTGGAAACCCTTGAAGCACGCCAAGAAAAAATCACATGGTGTTTGGTTGGCGAGCCTTCTAGCAGCAAGCAATTGGGCGATGTGATCAAAAATGGCCGTCGTGGCTCACTCAATGCCAAATTAACTGTCCATGGCACCCAAGGCCATGTCGCCTATCCGCAGTTGGCGGATAATCCGATTCATCGTGCCTTGCCTGCCTTGACCGAACTGTCACAACAAGTCTGGGATCAGGGCAATCGCTTCTTCCCTGCCACCACCTTCCAAATCTCCAATATCCAAAGCGGGACTGGTGCGACCAACGTCATCCCTGCCACGGCACACGCGCTGTTTAACTTCCGCTACTCCACCGAAGTCACCGCTGAGCAACTCCAAGCACGCACAATGGAGATTTTAGATCGGCATGGGTTGCGCTACGACATCGAATGGACACTGTCTGGTTTGCCATTTTTGACCGCTGAAGGTGAATTGGTCGCAGCCGCTCAAACCGCGATCCGCAACGTGACTGGCTTGGACACTGAGCTATCGACCAGTGGTGGCACATCCGATGGGCGCTTTATTGCCCCCACTGGTGCACAAGTGCTAGAGCTTGGCGTGCTCAACGCTTCCATCCATCAAATTGATGAGCATGTCAATGTGGCCGACCTTGATCCACTGACCGACATCTACACCCAAATCCTTGAGCAACTGCTGGCCTAAAACAAAGGGCGCTATTTGCGCCCATGTTTGACCTTGTATTGCGCTGGCGCATAACAGCGCGTCAGCCCTTCGGGTTTGAGTGCAGCATGTTTACTGCGACGCCCTGTCACCCGTGTACGCCACATGCGGAACGAACTCGCTTTCATCTCTTGACGCATCAAACGAATCACTTGTGCTTCGGTCAAACCATACGCACGTTCAATCATCTCAAATGGCGTATGGTCTTCCCACGCCATCTCGATAATATGTGATATTTCTGCAGGGCTTAGACTCAAGATTGCTCTCGTGTTAACGCATCCGACTGATCAGCCCGTCTTTTTGCACAAACTGATGATACAACGCCGCCCCAATATGAGCGACCGTCAACAGCAGCAATAAAGGCCAGATGATATCGGTATGCAAATCATGGAAAAACTTGCCGAGTTCACGGTCGGGGACAACGAGCACCGGAATTTCAAACAAGCCAAACATATTGACGGCACGATTGCCGAATTGGCTCATTAGAAAACCAGCAAGTGGCATCAGCAACAAACAGACATACAACAGACTATGGGTCAGGCTGGCGGTGAGCTGCTGCCAACGCGGCATGGCGACTGATGGTGGATCTTGGCGCTTATGAGCGATACGGTTGATAAAGCGCGTGATGATCCAAAAAAAGAAGGTCACACCCAACGCTTTATGCAACGAAATATACATAAAGTCGGCGTCTTCAGTGGCTTCATGTAAGGCAATCATCAGCCAAACAGCCGCCAATAAAATCACGCTACTCCAATGAAAAAATCGCACCCAACCGTTCCAACGGACTGTGGTAGACATATAAGCCCCTAATTTCACTTGATTGATCAAGCAAAAATAGGGGATTTGGGGATGCTTCGGCTAGGCAGATTTTGTTAATTAAGCCGAATGTTGTTTGAGAAGCTGTGTGGTCAGGCGATCCAAATCAGGCACTTGATAGAGCTTTTGATCCAGCAATACCTTTTGGTAGGCATACGGCAGCACATGGCTATCGTTGGTATCGTGCAAGCTTGAGATCCGGATTCGCAGGGATTTGGGCGTATCGGCAGTCAACACACCAATCCGATGTTGATCATCCTGCCCCTCAATCAGCACCAGCGTCCCGAGTCCCTCATAATCTTCAGGCAAAAAGGACTGGACAGGAATCTGCTGCCCTTCCCATTCCGCAGTTTTGGCATGTGCATCCACCAGATCAATTGCCAGCACCAAATTTTGGGGAATAACCCACTCAGGCTCACCGGCAATTGCCACCAAATAGATATCCACCAAACCCGTTGTTGTGGTCAACAGGCTAATGGTTTGGGTCATATCTTGTTGTGCAGGTTGTGCTGTAGCCATCGCTTACGCTCCTTGTTGCGTTTCAGATTGCACAAATTGAGCAAGATGCTGTGCCAATTGCTCCGGCGTACCATTAAATTGCACCCGCCCTGTGGCGCGCATACTGTCGGGCTGACTTGCGCAATCACAACTGTCAGCAGTTTGCGCCCAAATTTGCCCACCCAGCATCCGCACATGTTGGGAGGATTGGCTGCCATCATCGCCCATTCCACTAAACACAATGGTGATTAGGCGACGACCAAACGCTTCTGCTGCACGCAGCATCGCTTCATTGATTGAGGGTTGATATTGACCCGGCCAACGCATGGCAATCGGGGTCATCTCACCGTCTTTGCCCATTTCGACCATCCGCACTGCGGGCAAAATCAACACTTCAGCGGTGTGCAATTGATCAGGCTCTTCATGCACCAAACGACACCCCAAGGTGTTGTGACGTACCAAAATACGCGGCAACAGCTCTTGCATGTGGGGATCGATATGTTGCACCAACATATAAGTGACCGGTAAATCGGGCGGCACGGCATCCAAAAACGCTTTGACCGCGTTTGGCCCCCCCATAGACGCCGCCAACAAACAGACATACTGCCAACTTGGCAACTCAGGCGTGAGAGGATCGTCCTCTTCATCATTGAACTGATCGTCGATGGTGGTGGTCAGGACAGGCGGGGGATGTCCCAATAGCTTGATGAGTTTGCGCGACAAAATGCGCATCCAACGTCCATACGCCTGCCGGTCACCCGGTTGTGGTGCGGGATCAATGCCGAGCATCACCGGAGCATCAAAACCAATCTGCTCCATCACGGCTTCTTCATTGGAAACGTCAATCAACCACAGTGTAGGGCCAGTCAGCAAATGATGTGGCTGCAACCGATCAGGTGGCAGATTCTCAATAATTTCATAACCACACGCTTGGATAATCTCGGCCAGCGCAATCCGCTGTAACGGACGCTCAGCCACGATAAACAAGCGCGGGATCTCCGCAGAGGATGGCATTGTTAAGGCTTGAACCATAATCCTCGTTTACTCACTGGCAACGCCAAGCAACTCATGAATGTTTTCTAACAATTCCTGTTCTTGGAAAGGTTTACCCATATAACAGTTTACCCCAATTTGGAAGGCACGTTCGCGGTGCTTTTCCCCTGTACGAGAGGTAATCATAATAATCGGGGTCTCTGCAATACGAGGATTGTGTCTAACAAGGTTGGCAACCTCGAAACCATCCATGCGTGGCATTTCGATATCCAGCAACATGATATCGGGGGTCAACTCTTCCAGCTGGCTAATCGCATCGACACCATCTTTGGCGAGTACCACTTTGTAGCCATGCCGTTCGAGCAGACGCGAGGTGACTTTCCGTACGGTCACCGAGTCATCGACCACCATCACCGTGCGTTGTACCACTGCACGGGCAGTCTCTTGGACACTCACGACACGACGACGTTGATGTGCTGCGGCCTGACGAGCCAGTGCCAACATATCCAAGATAATGATGACCGAACCATCACCCAAGATGGTGGCACCGGAGATGCCATCGACCGAGGCCAACTGATGACCCACTGGCTTGACCACAATCTCAGCACGCGATCCCACCAACTGATCGACTTGGATTGCCATGTCTTGACCACCGGCGTTTTTGACCAGCAGCAATGGCAACGACAGCACTTGCTCATGCAATCCCGCGTGCCGTGTGCCGTGTAGCAATTCGCCCATATACCGCAACCGATAGGCTTGACCATCGTATAAATATTGGTCGTTGTCACCATCGTAATATTTGGCCAATTCTGCAGGGCTGACCCGCACAATCCGATCAATCTGAGCCAAAGGTACCGCAAAGGTACGCTCAGCAACTCGTACCATCAAGGCATCGGTGACCGCAACCGTCAGCGGCAAACGCAAGGTAAAGCATGAGCCTTGTCCAGCTTCGGAGGTGACGCTCACCGTCCCACCGAGCAGCTTGATCTCACTTTGTACGACGTCCATCCCGACGCCACGACCCGAGATTTGGGTGACTTTTTCGGCGGTGGACAAGCCTGCATGGAAAATAAACTGCATGACCTCAAGGTCACTGAGTTCGGCATCTTCGACCAGCAGTTTGCGCTCAATGGCTTTGCGACGTACCGCATCGACATTGATCCCGCGACCATCATCACGCAAGGTGATCACAATCTCACTACCTTCACGCGCAACGTTGAGCAGGATTTTACCCATGGCGTCTTTTTGTGCCACTTGACGGGCAGCCGGTGTCTCTAGACCGTGATCCACCGCGTTACGCAGCATGTGCTCCAATGGCGCAACAATTCGCTCCAAAATGGTACGATCCAATTCGCCTTCGGCGTTTTGTACCACCAGTTCAGCTGGTTTGCCCAATTCCGTTGCGGTTTGCCGCACAATCCGCTGCAAACGTGGTACCAAGCGAGAAAATGGTACCAGACGCGAATTCATCAAGCCTTCTTGTAGCTCGGATTGAATCCGTGATTGTTGCAGCAGCAAACTTTCAGCATCGCGCACTTTGTCGAGCAAGGTGGATTTGAGATCCAACAAGTCAGAAGCTGATTCGGCAAGTGATTTGGACAACTGATTGAGCGCTGAGTATTGATCCATCTCTAGTGGGTCGAAGTCTTGGTATTTTTCACGCTCACCTTCGTGACGCGCAATAATCTGTGACTCCAGCTCACCATCCATCCGGCGCAGCTGTTCGGCCAAACGCTGAATGGTGGCGCCCATTTCTTCAATGGTCATGCCCAAGCTGTTGGTGCCCATCTCGATACGCGCACGGTTGATGGCATTCTCACCCGACAGGTTGATCATTTTTTCCATCAAACCCGCAGAGACACGGATCATTTCGTTGGACGCTTGTTCGCTCAGATTTTGGCGGACAAACAGACCATCCATGGGGGGGGGTTCTGAACCATCCCCTTGGTTAGACGCTGCACTTGCTGCTGGCGCATCAGTCGCCAAGCTCATTTCTTGCATGGCAATGACCGGCAATGCCGTCAAGCCACTAGGATTTTTCATAAACCCTTTGAGGGCTTCAAGCAAGCTGGCTGGCTCAACCGGACGCTCGCCTCGATCAAGCACAGCAACAGCATCCGCCAACCAATCATGGCACTGTGCTAGTAATGCACCAATCAGACCTGTGGCTGGCTTTTTGCCCACCGCAAGATCTTCGTAGATAAATTCCATCTCGTGAGACAAATCGCCCACAGTTTCGACCCCAGCCATCCGCGCTCCCCCTTTGAGGGTATGCAGACCGCGCTGAAGCTCCATCAAAAGCTTGACTTGATCAGGGGCTTGCCGCCAACTCGCCAGCAAAGTACTGGTTTGATCAACAATTTCACCCGCTTCATCCAAGAAAATTTCCAACATTTCTGGATCAGGTGCTTGCCCTTCTTCCCATGCCTCAGCCAAGACGTGCATCTGTTTGGCCGCGATTGGCGCAGGCATCGCCACAGGTGTCGGTGTGGGTACTGGTGCAATCGGTACAGCAGGTTGAACGGTCGTAGGGGTGACAGCAGCAGCAGGCGTTGGATTAGTCGAGCCAGCGGCCGCTGTAGAA
>CALFYA010000145.1 GCA_937952925.1 uncultured Moraxellaceae bacterium | reverse complement strand
TCTCGGCGTTGTCGCCCGGGTCGTTGCCCGACTGCCAGCCGGGCACACGGCCCAAAAGCATTAGGATCTAAAGTATCACGGCTGTTGTAGGTATAACCCACCACCCGATAATCCCCATCACGACGGGTCACGGTGATGGTTTCAGTCCAGCGATCACGGCCAATAGCATCGTTTTGCGACACAATCTGCAAGCTATTGCGGCCACTGAGTTTGAGTTCGGGCTGTGTGCCCCACATGCCGCCCATCCATGCCATGCCTTGTTTGTACACTTTCAATGCTTTGGGCGATTGTTGATCGGTATCAGTGGCTTCAAACACATACAAATCAGCACTGCTATCGTCACTGGCGATCAAGATGGCGCGATCTTGCAAACCATCCTCATTCCAATCGGTGGTCACCACCGAGAGCACCCGATCAATCGGCAAATGGGTGTTGATTGGTGCAGGGTTTGCGTGGCTGACGGAATGGCATGCGCCAAGTGTGAGGATTATCAAGTAATTTTTCATCATGTTTAATCCAAGACAAAATCAACAGGTGTCGGTTTGGCAATGGTCGGTGTTTCGCCAATCATTTCCAGCAAGGTGTGCTCAATCATATAGCTGATCGCAGATAAGGCCAAATCATTGGGCGAGGTACCAAATGGCTCTTCAAGTTCATCGCTCAGGGCTTCAAGCGCAAAAAACGTATAGCCAATAAACGCCACCATGATCGGGGTTGTCCAACCAATCGCATCGACCAAGGCAAACGGCAGCAAAAAGCAGTAGGCATACACGGTGCGGTGCAAAATCACCGAATAGGTGTAGGGCAGAGGGGTGCTGGCAATCCGCTCACAACCGCCGAGTACATCGGTCAAGCGCGACAATGGTGCTTCACATTGCGCTGAGAGCCACACATCGAGCTGGCCTTGTGTGCGCAGATGGGCAAGCTGCTGTGAGAAACGTAGCAGTAAAAGATTGGGGATAAAGGCTTGATGCTGATAGTGCGCCGCATCTGCACCGAGCAAGCGTTCAAGATCAGGCTGTGCCGAGCTGCCGCGTAACTGATGACGCAGCGCATGGACAAAGGCAATCAGGCTGAGCAAGAGCGGACGTGCTTGATCCTGCGTGCTAAAACTGAGCAACTGACGCGCTAGCGTGCGCGTATCGTTGAGCACGCCACCCCACAGTTTGCGCCCTTCCCAAAAGCGGTCATAACTGGCGTTGTTGCGAAAGCCCAAAAAAATCGCCAAAGCCACACCAATCAATGGAAATGGCACAAAATTGAGCGGAATTTTATAGGTCAACACCTGCCCATGTAGCGCCGTCACCACCACCGACAGCAGTGTCACCGCAAACAATTGCGGCAAAATCTTGGGCAACACCGAGCCGCGCCACACCAGCAACATCAACAGCCAATGTTGTTTGGGGCGAATAATCATTGGGCGCATCCACAACCATACACCGCGTGATGATGCCGTATTTGCCCTTACCGTGTCTGTACGTTTGAGGCTGCAAAAGCTCGGCAAAGCCAGTATAATTCTGCACTTTCTTGGGTTTTGTAGTGATCAGGATCGACCATGACCGCACGTATTCAGCAGGGCAAACTTGCCGTTGCCAAAGAACTGTACGACTTTATTGAGCAAAAAGCCCTGCCAAACACAGGCGTGAGCAGCAGCGACTTCTGGGCAGGCTTTGAGCAAATCGTTGTTGACCTGACCCCCAAAAACAAAGCCTTGCTGGCCAAGCGCGATGAGATCCAAGCCAAAATCGACGCATGGCACGTGGCCAACACCCCATTCAATTTTGATGCCTACAAAGCCTTCTTGACCGAGATTGGCTACCTGTTGCCAGAAGGCGAAGATTTCCAAATCACCACCGAAAACGTGGATGTGGAAATTGCCCAATTGGCTGGTGCACAGCTCGTCGTACCGGTGCGTAACGCCCGTTATGCCCTCAATGCGGCCAACGCCCGTTGGGGGTCGCTGTACGATGCCCTGTATGGCACCGACGTGATCAGCACCGAAGATGGCGCTGACAAAGGCAAGGGCTACAACCCTGTGCGTGGCAACAAAGTCATCGCATTTGCCAAAAACTTCTTGAATGAGCACTTCCCACTCAATCAAGCCGCGCATGAGCAAGTGACCCAATACCGCGTCGACGGCGGTCAACTCGTTGCTGATCTGCAAGATGGCAGCAGCACGGTATTGGCGGATGCCAGCAAATTCGTCGGCTACACTGGCGACACTGCCACCCCAGCCAGCGTCTTGCTGAAAAACAACGGCTTGCACGTTGAAATCCAAATTGATCGCAACAGCCCAATCGGCCAAACCGACTTGGCTGGCGTGAAAGATTTGTGCCTAGAATCTGCCGTCACCACCATCCAAGATTTGGAAGATTCGGTGGCTGCGGTAGATGCCGAAGAAAAAGTGGAAGGCTACAGCAACTGGCTGGGTCTGATGCAAGGCAACCTCGAAGAGTCGTTCGAGAAAAACGGCAAAGTCATGACTCGCCGGATGAATGGCGACCGCACTTTCAAAAATCCACAAGGCGAAGAGTTCTCCTTGCACGGTCGTTCATTGATGCTGCTGCGCAACGTGGGTCACCTGATGACCAACCCTGCCATTTTGGTCGACTTGGGCAATGGCAACGAAGAAATCTTCGAAGGCATTATGGATGCGATGGTGACCGGTATGATCACCATCCACGACATCAAACATCTCAACACCCTGCGCAACTCACGCACCGGTTCGATGTACATCGTCAAGCCCAAAATGCACGGCCCTGAAGAAGTTGCGTTTGCGGTTGAACTGTTTAGCCGTGTTGAGCAAGCCCTCGGCTTGGCACCAAAAACCCTCAAAATCGGCATCATGGACGAAGAACGTCGTACCACTGTCAACTTGAAGGAATGTATCCGTCAAGCGGCCGACCGTACCATCTTCATCAATACCGGCTTTATGGATCGTACTGGCGACGAAATCCATACCTCGATGAATGCTGGCGCGATGGTGCGCAAAGAAGCCATGAAAGCGCAGAAGTGGATTGCTGCCTACGAAAACTGGAACGTCGACGTCGGTCTGAAGTGCGGCCTGCAAGGCAAAGCGCAGATCGGTAAAGGCATGTGGCCTAAGCCCGACATGATGAAAGACATGATGGCCGCCAAAGTGGCACACCCACAAGCCGGTGCCAACTGCGCGTGGGTGCCATCGCCAACCGGTGCCACCTTGCACGCCATCCACTACCACATGGTCGATGTGTTTGATGAGCAAAACCGCATCAAGTCACGCGAGCACGCCAAGGTAGACGACATCCTGTCGATCCCATTGGCTGCCGACACCAACTGGTCAGCCGCCGACATCCAAAGCGAAATCGACAACAACTGCCAAGGCATCTTGGGTTATGTGGTGCGCTGGGTCGATCAAGGCGTGGGCTGTTCCAAAGTGCCTGATATCCACAACGTTGGCCTGATGGAAGACCGTGCCACTTTGCGGATTTCTAGCCAACACGTCGCCAACTGGTTGCGTCATGGTGTGGTCAGCGAAGCGCAAGTCATGGATGCGCTCAAGCGTATGGCAGTGGTAGTCGATCAGCAAAACGCCAGCGATGCCAAGTATGTCCCGATGGCACCGAGCTTTGATGGCATCGCTTTCAAAGCCGCTTGTGATTTGATCTTCAAAGGCGGTGTACAGCCTAGCGGCTACACCGAGCCACTGCTGCACAAAGCACGTTTGGATCTTAAAGGCTACACAGGCGACTAAT
Organism: uncultured Moraxellaceae bacterium; assembly: GCA_937952925.1. GTDB lineage: Bacteria > Pseudomonadota > Gammaproteobacteria > Pseudomonadales > Moraxellaceae > CALFYA01. Next base: position 3,662 of record CALFYA010000145.1, on the reverse strand, counting down.
CGTCGGCTGATCGTGCAGTGTCGATGATACTGCACTCGACCCCTGTACGGCTGTGCAGGGGTTTTTTTATGCAGATATTGGCTTAATCGTTTTGATCATCTTTTTGTTGATCATCATCTGGTGCAGATTGACGCTGATCATCCGATTGCTGGTCGCTTTTGTCTTCAATCTCAGATGCATAGCGTTTGCCATTTTTACGGTCATAATCGACATCGACGCGTTGACCAACTTTTAGACCCTGAAACGAGCCTAGATGGTCATCAAAATTGGTGTTTTTGGTCACATAGAAGGTTTTGCCTTGCACCACTAAGGTTTTGGATTTGCTGTTGATCGCGGAAATTTTTCCCTCAACATTATCAGCCAACACCACGGTCGAGCAGAGCATCAGACCAACAGATAGCAATAATTTTTTCATCACAAACTCCAACACGGTGAGGATTTCAACGGGGAGTATCGTGCAGCCTACGCCATGATGTCGTTGAGTTGATGTAAAAACAGCACACTGACAGCCATCATGTTGAGTCAATCAGTAAAGACTTGCACCATGTTAGAGGTTGAAGATGAGTATACAGTGATAAGATTTACAAAAAGTTTACTCATTCACAACAATTCATGTTGATGTCGCATACCGCATTGCACAGCATTATTTTAATGCTCCAATATGAGTTTAAAAGTTGAATGAATTGAATTATATGAAGATTAATGAATCAGCGTATTTCTGTTAAAAATCTGAAATCAAATTCTATTTTTGAACTCATTTTGATTTGATCGGTTTGATTTTTGAATTAAAAAATTGTTTTGATTAGAAAAATATGCTGTTGGACAGGTTTTTAGTTGGTAGCTCTTCAGATAGCGCGATGTGTACGCCATTTAATGAACGTTCATATTTCTGCATTTGGTTTTGTAAATTCAAAAGATGTATTTTTAATGATTAAGTGTGCTAGGGTCGTCCCATCACAAAAATACCGCATTGAAGAAATGCATCGATGGTGCACAGCTGCAGGCAGCACCAAACACAAGGAGCGTAAACACATGATCAAGCAGTATGGTTTAAAGCCACTAAATACGATGCTGGTATTGTTAAGTAGTGCACTTCTGAGTGTTCCTGCAATGGCGATGCAAGCGATTTCAGATCAAGAGATGGCGGATATTGTGGGTCAATCGTTATTTTATACCCAATATACCGCCCCCAATACAGCATCAACATCAACAAACTTTGGGTTTTATCGTGTTGGGATTGAAGCGATCATGGAGCTAAATGCCAATATTCGTAAGCTTCAGCTGGGGTGTGGGGGCAGTAAAGGCGCAGGCTGCGACATTGATATTGATTATTTAGGTCTATCGGGGGTGTCCTCCACTAGCGATGGTCGAGTCACTTCTGATGCAGTGATTACAAATCCATTTTTTGAGATAGCGATTAGAAATCCTAATAACGCGTCAACTCGAGAAGTTGCAGGGGTTCGCTTTAGTGCTGCTCAGGTTGCGGGGATGCTCACTGCGGGCTTGCAAAACTCTCCAACCCCGAATGGAATTAACTCACTCAGTGGTTATTTACGTACAGGTGTCGCAACAGGAACGGCAACCACTGCAGCGCGTCCGATGACCTTTACGGATACCAATCTCACCATTGATGGTGTCGTGCAGGGACGCTTATTTGGCAGTAGCCCTGGCACCACTTGCGTCGATGGCTTTTTAGATCCTTGTTATAATATTCCTTTTGAGTCTGATACCTATAATCTCAATTTGGATCCCGCAACCGTTCCGATTACCCTTAATGCCAAACCGCATACCTTGCGCCGCCAATCGAGTGTTGATTTGACGGGGACGGGTAATGTTGGGACGATTAACTTTTCAGGCAATTTGACCGCAACCGTTGCGGGGTTTTTGAACCTTGATAAAACCGTTACAGGGAATATTACCGGTTTGGTGGCCAATATTTCAGTGACCCAAAGTCTGGGTTTGATTCATAAACTAACCCTCAATAACCCTGCGTCTTTATCGGTGCAGCGTGAAAATGTGCGTTGGCCGGGTGCAGCTGTGGATGCTGAGGCAGGATGGTGGTTGGCACTTGAAGACACGGTGGATATTGGCAATGTCACCCCATCAAATCCTGTAGCAATTACCAATGCAGTGCTAGCCCAAGTTGTCCCCAGTATCAATGATGATTTGACCAATAATCCACGTAACTGTGGTAACTTGCTCACAGGTTGTGTGGGTGGCTCTGCGTTGGATGTGGGTAATGTCAATTTGGCAAGCAACCCTGGCCGCTTCTTAGATTTTCCGCTGACCAATTTGCAACTCGCGGCACAAAATTTTGCACCCAACTGTTATGCAGGTTCGGGACTGAGTTTTTGCTGATTAATCTCAATATGCTATCGCAGCAGGGCGCTGGTGTGGCGCTCTGCGTGTAGACCTTTACATACGGTGATCAAACATTAAATGGGGTATTTTGCTATTGGGTAAAGCATGAGAGTAAAATTTCACTCGCATGTAGACCGGAGATCATGATGCGAATACTGATATGGGCTTTATCTCTGTTGCTTATCTCAATGCCGTCTATTGCTCAAACCTACAACTGCCACCCGATCAGCAAATTGCAATGTGATCCGACTGCATGTCAACGCGAGAGCGAAGGATTTCAAGCCAGTGAAGTCTATGTGTGGGACAGCAAGACTCAAATGCTGACGGCCTGTATGGGAGAGAGTTGTTTTGAGGGCAAAGCGAAGCGCTTGCAACCGCTCCCGCAGCTCAAGCTATGGGCTGCCCTGTATAGCACCAACCCCAATCGCTCATCAGCACCCCCTGTGTTTGATGTGCTGATGGAGATTGATGCTCAGCAGCGTTTTCGCGTCCTGATGGGAGATACCCAATTTAACACCTTGGTGTATGGGCAATGTGACGTTGATCATGTGTGAGATGCAAAAAATGATAAAAATTAAATCGATACATGTCATTCGATTGATTTTTATCCACAGGTGCTGTTGGCAACCAAGCAGCGTGATTTGGTAAATTCGATGGATGATCAGCTTTGCGCAAGATGTTGCAGGATTGGTCATGCAAGATTATTCATACAGATATTTTGTACATCGATTGAGTATGTCACATGAGATTACAGCGACTACATGGGTTCATGCTGCTGCTTGGCAGCATGTTAGCACTGAGTAGCAATGCTCAACCGATGGATTCCAAAGTACAACAAGCGGTGAACCAAGTATTAGATCATCACTATGGTCAACAGTGGGATCAAGCGAATGACTGTCGTCGGTTTCATACTCCAGACGGTGCATTTTGTATGCAGCTTGTCCAGATTGAGCCTATCACGATTGCAAAGCAACAGTATCTATATGTCATGAGTGCCGGAGAAGCGTATAGCGCAGAAGCTAAGCTTGGTGAAAATGGTCATGCGCAGCATGGTTTGGGCGGATTATTTGTGTTGGTGCACACGGCTCAAGGTTGGCAGACGACAGCTGCCGCTGCTGTGATTGAAACAGGGCAGTGGGGCGTGCCTCAAATCGACCAACTCAAACTGACACAGATTGGTGCCAAGCGTTGGGGATGGGTTGGACGGATGGGCGGCAGTGGTGCTGGCGGCGAGAGCAATGAGCAGTGGTTGGTGTATGCCCCCCTTGGACGTGTGGTCAAAGAAATCGCCAATCTAGATG
>CALFYA010000144.1 GCA_937952925.1 uncultured Moraxellaceae bacterium | reverse complement strand
GGTGGTGGGTGCCGACGGCACCAGTGCCAATAGCCCCACAGCATTCACATCCAATGCTGATCCTGTTGCACCACAAAACCAGCCCGCCACGCCAAGCATGGTGCCTGCTGCGCAAAAAGCGGATGCGGCACTGCAACAAAAAGAAGGGGATGCCACCGCGCAAACCAACTTGGATCAGGTGTTTAAAGCGGCTGAGAAAACCTATTCATTGTCGAAGAAAGGCTCGATTTCAGCCAGCTATGATTTGGATTATAGTTACTATCGTGACACTAGTTTGGATATAGCACTGGATGACAGTAACTCAGTCATTACCCGTTTACGAATTGGTGAGCAAGCACAACACACTATTACCAATACCTTTGAATTGCAATATGGTGTGCTCGACAACCTGACCCTGACGGCGTCCCTTCCGCTTGTAGCACGTTCAGATGTGACCACTGATCGTTCGGTGGCGGGGTTGGGTGATATCAATTTTGGTGCGCGTTGGGAGCCGTTCCCGCTGGAGCGTGGCAAACTGCCATTGATTTTGTTTGGTAGCCTGTCAACCCGTACTGGTGATAGCCCGTATGAAATCAATCCAAACTTTGATTTGTCGACTGGCAAAGGCTACTACGCCATTGGTGGCGGCGCAAGCACCCGTAAGTTTATTGACCCGATCGTGTTGTTTGGTTCGGCCTCACTCAACTACGGCTTTAAGGAATCTGGTTTAAATCAGCTTAGAGGTACCAGTAGTGGGATACTGACGGATTTTGAGCCAGGTATAACTGGTGGTATGTCGGTGGGCTTTGCCTACTCACTCAACTATGACGTATCGTTGACCATGTCTTATCAGCAAAGCTTTGCGTCGGGCAGTGAGTTTAAATTTTCAAATGGAAATACTAATACCCCTGCGGATCAAACCAGTGCGTCCATGAACTTTTCGCTCGGTGTGCGGGTCAGCCCCAAAACCATCGTCAACGGCTCTGTGGGTTTTGGTCTGACCGAAGATGCGCCTGATGTCAGCTTGGGGCTGTCGTTCCCATTAGATTTTGTCGATTTCTCCTTCCCATTAGACAGAATCGGTCGTGGCGTATTTGGCAAATAAGGCGAATGGTATGACGCTCAAGCTGAAATTACATGCACTGTCTGTGGCGATTGGCCTGATTGGCTGGTCGGGCGCAGTGCATGCCCAGTTGGGACAAAACGTATCGGTGGATATTCGAGCATTGTCATTGGGTAACGCCGTGACTGCCGATCCCCCCGGTATTAGCTCGGTGCACTACAATCCTGCGGGTTTGAGCAAGATCAATGGTCTGCAAACCGATGTACAGGGGTTGCTGGTCGATTTTGATATTCGCCGTGAATTTAGAGCGCCCGCAGGTTTTAACGTCTTTGGTTATTCAGACGATCCAGTCGTGTGTAACGACCTGCCTGACGATGGTGAAAAGCTGTGTTCGGACTACAAAGAATACGGCGTCAGTAAAGTGGCAGGCCCTAGTTTGTATGTGCCGATTTTACAGAAAAACATTGAGTTGCCCAAAGGTTTGCCGCTTGCTGCGCCACTTGCAGGTGTGGCTTACCGCCCGCCAGGTTCCAAAATCACCTACGGTTCTGCCATTTATGCACCACTCGCAGCAGGTTTTTACCAAGAAGAGGGTGACCCTGGTAACTTTATGGGTGAGCAGGTCGCACTAGAGCGGATTACCTATTTATCCCCTGCGGCCTCTTATCAGATCTCTGATAATTTGGCGGTTGGCGGCTCCGTCGGGATTTCATATCAGGCTGTTGCACTCAAGACCGATCTACGGTTTC
>CALFYA010000143.1 GCA_937952925.1 uncultured Moraxellaceae bacterium | reverse complement strand
TGATTTATAAGGGCTTTTTCGAGAAGTTTGGCGGAAGCGGTGAGATTCGAACTCACGGAGGACTCACGCCCTCGTCGGTTTTCAAGACCGGTGCTTTAAACCACTCAGCCACGCTTCCAGTGGCGCGTATGATACCAGCTTTTGCTACAAATACAAGCCTTTCAGCAGATTAACCTCCTGCCGTTAGGTTAATTCTGTAGCTATCTTCCCAGATTTCATAGTCACCGTCGTCAAACTCAAGTCCTTTGATAACCTTCAAGATTTTGGCTTCCACCTCACTACTCAGATCGCTTGAAGCAACTGATACATTTAAAACAGTACCATTTGGTGCGATTTTGAGTTTTACCCTGAGAGTTCCACCAATCGTTGGGTCTTCATCCACTGCTTTTTGGTAAATAGTAGCAATCCGTCCCTGTGCTTTCGTCATGATGCGATCAACATCTTGACGCTTCTTAGACTTAGACTCCTCTTTGGCTGGTGCAGCTTTGGCGCTTTGCTGTTTATCTTTGATCTCACCAGCAGACTTATCTGCGGTCGAGCGATCAGACATCTTATTGCCAACTTTACTGTTTTTGTCACCAGCGGTTGCCACTCCAAATTCAACACCAGCTTTTTGGTCAGATCGACTGGCTGCAGTATTGAGTTTGACATCTGGCTTACCACCTTCAACCCCACCTTTTTGCAGACCTTTACCTTCTACAGGAGTGGCTTTACTGGTACCCGTCAGGTTGGTTACAGCACTACCTACCCCAAGATTAGTCACAGCAAGGCGTGCTTGCGCTTGTGCCTCGGCTTTGCGTTCAGCCGCAGTCGGGCCGGGTTTGGTCGATACCGGAGCAGGAGATTCTTTGGGCAATGCACTAGGATTGGGAGAGGTAGCCAGCTTAGGTGCGCCCACAGACGTGGTTGCTGCCGGTGGTCGCTCGGTTTTGACCGCAGGTTTGTCCGGTGAGCCACTTTGGGTGGGAGTCACTGGTTTTGGTGCGGGTTTAGCCGGTTTTGCAGGAGGTGGTACTGGCTTGGGCTCAGGTTTAGGTTCTGGCTTCGGCTCAGGTTTAGGTTCTGGCTTCGGCTCAGGCTTAGGTTCGGGTTTTTTCGGGGGTGGAATCGTCACCACAGGTGGCAGCAGCACCGTACGCTCAGGCAGTAGCGTCGCAACTTTCGGCTTCAGCGGAACCGTGATAAACGGAATTGCAATACACAACATCAGAGCTGCTGATAATGCAGTCAGGTCACTACGCCGTAATTGACCAATATCCCACGGCAAACGATGATCATGCATTTTTCTTCTCCTTTAAGACTGCAAAGGAGATCCGGCCAAATTCCTGTTGGCTACACACCGCCATAATTTGGCGCAAGGTGGCATAAGGCAGTTTTTGGTCACCAAAAATCATCACATTGCGTTCACCCTGACCATTAACCATTTGTTTGGGCTGGTAATGGACACGCTGGGCTGCCAAAGCTTGAGCGAGAGGGGCAAAGTCTTGATCACCATCAGGATTGAGCTGCATGATAGGTTTATCATTCATCAATACTTGCGTGTTGGTGATCACCAAGGTCAAGCTGTTGTCAGCTTGATCACTTGAGTTGGAGGTCGGTAAGCTTAGATTTTTCAACGAAGGCAGTTGCACTGGATTTTGTGAGCTGACCAACAAGAAAAACACCAAGATGGTAAAAATATCCATCAAGGAGGTCAGGCTCAGCTGTGCAACTTGTGCTTTGCGTTGCCGTTGTCGCTGTTGACGTCGTTGGGTTGCACTCATGATGCGCCCTCAACTGATGCAAGTTGGAGTTCAGGAAAGAGTGGATACACGGCGTTGGTGCGTTCACTGGGCACGACACGCACAGCATCCATACTGCTGATCACTTGTTGATAGGGAATCCCGTCTTCAATCCGCAAGGTGGCGCTATTGACCTTGGGATATTCAGTTTTGATTTGGCGCAACAGCTGATTGAGGGCTTGATAATCCTGTCCTTCAATGATACCCAAATGCCCGTCTTGCCCACGATTTTTGACCATAAAGCCTGTTTCAAGGACGTAGACATCAAGCACCAGTGGCGGGGGAGCGTCAGCGCTGCTGGTTGCCGCACCATCACCGGGTTGATCTGCTTGTAGTACGCTGACTTGAGTAAAGACAGCATTGAGCAGCAAAAAGGGGATCAAGATCACCATCAAGTTCATAAACGAGGTGATATCAAGATCTACGTTCACTTCACGCTTCGCGCGTACCCGTCGACCCATAGCGGTCTCCTTATCTGCAACCGATTAGGAGGCGCGCCGCAGTTGGCGGATTTGGTTTTGCACTTTCATGCTAATCATTTCAATGCTTTCAATGACTTGCTGTGTGTAAGTTTGCAGGAACGTGTAAGCCAGCAACAACGGAATCGCCACACCCAAACCAAACGCGGTGGTGTTCATCGCAACCGAAATCGCTGCAGACAGCAAGTCACCTTTGGCGGCTGGATCAGCATTGGCAACTGATTCAAACGCTACGATCAGACCTTGGACAGTCCCAAGCAAACCGAGCAAGGTGGCAATATTGGCAAAAGTTGCGATATAGCTGGTGCGGGCTTCGAGACGTGGAATCGACTCCAACAGACCTTCTTCCAACGCACTTTCGACGTGATCCATATCAGCGCCTGTGGTGGCAGCGGTCAGACCATAGTCGAGCACACGAGCGACTTCGCTATCGTTGCCTTTGGCGGTTTGTAGTGCACCGGCCAGCTGTCCCTTGCTGATCGACGGCTGTACATCAAGCCATAACGCCTGATTTTGTTTTTTGATGCGACTGAGGAAAATAAAACGCTCAATCACAATTGCAATCCCGAGTACCCCGACCAACAGGATCGGGTACATGAAAAAACCACCGTCTTGAATAAATTTGATCGCCGCTTGCACGAAAGCACTCTCCTATAGCATTACTTTTGTTGATCTTCGGACGCTCGATTCAAAATTTGCGTATACCGAATCTCGCTCGCCAATCGATCACGATCGGTTGGCATCAATGAGTCTTTAAGAGCGGAGAACTCCAGCGGATTTTTGGGAATCCGTGTGTCTTGCTCTTGCCATGAAACAATATTGGTCACCATTGGGGTAGCAATAGTTGCCGTAATATCGATTTGGCCAGCGGCTTGTAGCGCAGCGGCCTCCGCGAGGGTGGAGGGTTGTTGCCCTGTAGATGTTTTGCCGGTGTCGGCCGATTTGGGTGCAGCAAGACTCGACAAGCTACACATGAGCACACCACAGCAGATCAACGCTCTCATGATGGATTCTCCACAGGTGTAGGTGTCTGTGCAGGCTGTTCGGCTTCTGTTGTCGCCGGAGCAGGTGCAGCAGGCTGGTTAAATTTGGTCATGGGTTGGCCGAGTTGCTTTTGCAACACATTGACCCATTTTTGTACAGGTTTATCGTCCGCTTTGACCGCCAAATAAGCCAAATAACTGTCTAGTGCAGGCTGTGGCTGATTCAGGTACAAATCACGATTGACCCCTTGTAGATACAAGGCATCCGGATTGCTCGGTTGTGTTTGCAAGACTTGGGTAAACAGTTGCTCGGCTTCTTTAAAGCGACCGAGTTGAATCAGGGCTAAGCCTTTAAACAGTTGCGCTTTGGCCAGAGCTTGAGGGTCTGCTTGACGTGCAGCCATAAGGGCATCGGTGTTTTTGAGGGCTTGCTCAGCGAGTTTGCCATCAAGCAGTGCTGCAATGGCGGTGAGCTGTGCATCGCCAGTCGGGATGTCGGGTTTGCGTAAGGGTCTGGCATAACGCCCCGACGAGATGATTGCTAGAGCATCAAAGCTTTGTGCAACAAAACGATCCCACAGTGGGACATCAGGGTCAATCGCGAGTGTGGCGTTGGCTTTGTGCCACTCCAAGGCTTTTTGACGTAGTGGCTCAATTTGCTCGTCAATCGCAATTTGATACTCTTCGGTGGCCAGTTCATCCAAGCCTTCAGGCACGGGTGCATTTTTGACGCCAAAATAAAACTGCGCAAAACTATCACCCAAATTAAACTGCGCTTGGGTAATAAAATCAGCCACTTTGAGATTCAAAATCGCTTCTTGGCTGGCGATCACTTTTTGTAGCGCAGCTTGCTTGCGACCAATACTGTCTTTGAGTGGTTGAGTAATGGTGAGGGTGCGGTACTGATCCACAATCGCTTGATCTTGAAGCGTCAAGGCTCGCGCTGCAAAGTAACGCAGGCGTGGCTGTGTCTCAGCAGGAGCACTCGACAGCTTTTTGTAGAAACTCAGTTGGCGCTTGAGTTCGTTTTGCTGAGCGGCTGCGTCTTGTCTGAGCAGCGCATCTTGATAAATGCGCTCGCTCGCTTCAAGGGTTTGGGTAAAATCTGCTTTTGGTTCAGCCAAATACTGATGATACAGGGCGAGTTCGGCGGCTGATGCAGGCGTTTTACGCTGTGTTTCGGTGCCACCAGCGGCTTTACGCTCACTATCTGCGGCAAGCCACAGTGCCACCAGTGCATTATCGGGGCGTTTTTTCAGATCACGTTGATAAATGGTCAAATAAGTCTGAGCAGCACCTGTCCAGTTCTGTTCAGCGTTTTGGATCGCCACAATCCGCTCTGGAATCCCTTCGGCCTGCTCGGTTGAGCCGTATTTGCTATAAAACGCCTGTAGCAGGGGCACTGCATTGGCCACTTCACCCACCACCATTGCTGAGCGCCACGCGGCATCGACTTTGACTTTGGCATCAAGTGTGGTGTCACTCGCTTGCTGATACAGCTTGGATGAGGCTGCAAAGTCGTTGCTACGCTGGGCTTGTTCGGCTTGGCGATACAAGCTCGCTGCAAGCTGGTTTTGATAGCGTTGTTGCTCGTCTTTGTTCAGATTGGGCAAGGTGAGCACTTGGCGATAGGCCTGTTCGGCGGCAGGCCATGCTTTGAGGTCAAATTGTGAGTTGGCGACCAGAATACGCGCTGTTTTACGATCGGCATCCGACAAGTTGGGCAGTGTTTGCAGCTTGGTGGCCAGCTCAATCACCACCGGATGCGCTTCACGATCAAGATACTGACCCGCGAGAGTCAACAAAACGGGCGCGGTATTTTTGTCGCTTGGGAAAGCATCTGCAAACTGCAAGCTACTTTGTTTTTGCTTGTCGAACCATGTCGGTTTGTCGGCATCATTGACTTGTTTGAGCTGGGCTTGATAAGACAGCAACACAAAATAGCCGGCCTCCGCGGGCGCTGTGCTTTTTGGGTTGCCATAAGCCAACGATTCAAACTCAGGAATGGCCGCCCTAAATTCATTGCCACTGTATAAGGCTTCAGCCAACGCTTGGCGAATCCGCACTTGATCGGCAGGATCTGTCGCAAGGGTGAGTTGTTTACGATACAAATCAGCCGCTTTGAGGTAGTCTTCTTTGGATTTTTTACCTTGGGCGATTGCGTGGTAGTGACGTGCCAAGTCGTCTAAGTTGGCTTTGAGTTCGGGGCGTAGCGCCGCTTGCAGCTCTGGATTGGCCTGTTGGAAGTAGTCGCTGTTGGTGTCAAAGCGTTGGATATAGTCGCTCTTGGCACGAATAATATCTTTGGCAAATCCTGCGTCTTTGTACACGCGAATCAGCTCGCTGCTAAATTCAGCGACTTCTGGTGCAGTTGGATGACGCTGTACAAAGTTTTCGAAGGTTTGCGTAATGTCAAAGGGCTGTTTTTGCTCACGATAGCGATCGGCAACGGCACGATAAATGGCAATTTCATCAGCAGAGAGCGGCTTGCCATCGTAGTGTTTGGTCAGCGCTGGTGCGCCACCGAGCTGTACAAACACCAGTGAGAGTGTGCGATAACAGTCGGCAAGGCGCAGGGTTTCACCTTTGGACAGCGGCTGTTTGGCTTGTTTTTCTTTGAGGCTGGCAATCAGTTGCTCAAACGGGGCAATCGCATCTTCGTAGCGACCATCTTTGTAGTATGCCCAAGCCAATTGATACTGGGCTTGTTGCCAATAACGCTGATCGCCGTCGGCTTTGAGGACTTGTTGATACGATTGCATCGCGTCAGCATAGCGACGTTGGGAGAAGTCATACTCCGCAATCCGGAAATGAGCTTCGCTGGCATATCGGGTATTGGGGAAGCGTTGCAGCATTTGTCTGAGTAATGCTGCTGCCCGATCAGTTTGGCCGAGTTTGTCGTGGCTGCCTGCAAGTTCGTAGAAAAAGTCATCGCGTTGCTCGTTGGCTGGAATCTTGGCGAGCAAGTCTTCGTAAAAGACGGTTTTGCTTTGAAGCTCAGCGACCTCGTCTTCTTCGGCCATATTGGATTTGAGTTTGCGCGCCAACTCCAAATAGGCGTTGATCACTGCAGGCTCACGGGATTTACGCGCCATTTGCATCATCCGATCATACAACTGATTGTTGATACGGGCTTCTTCGATGGCAGAGAGTTTGACCGTTGTTTTAAAGACAGGGGCAAGTGGCGCACGATTTTCAAGATCAGCCAGCGTCCCTGTCTCGGTGGCATGCGCAGACATGGCGACCACCATCGCGAGAGTGAGTGCAGAAAAGGCAACACGCATGGTCATGCTCAACGATCCTTGTTGGCTGAGTGCTGACGAAGACGCTGTAATCCCAGCAAGGCTTCGGTCAAATATCGGTCTAGTTGCATTTGGCGCTGTTGCAACGGTTGCTGCACGCGCGCGATCAATGCCTTACGATCCTGTAAGCCAGCCTTCTGGAAATCTTGGCGCACTTTTTGGTACAACTCAACGGTTTCTTTCACATTTGTTTGGTCATCGCTGCTGACTTGCTGGCTTTTCGTCAGGCGATCAAGGCGTTGACCGTATTGGGCAATCCGATCTTGGAGCACATGAGTCTGTTGGATCTGCTGTAACACCGATAATACATCGGGTAAATCCATCAGTTGCGCCCACAAACCCGCTTGTGGGGTTTTGGGGATAGAAGGAAGTTCGAGCAAAATCGGATCGCGGGTATCGACAGGGAATAAGCGCAAAATGTCGATTTGCTCTACTTGACGGCTGAGCAGGTTAATCGCAGCGGTTTGGGCTTTATAGATTTGCAGGGCTTGCTGATAACGCTCTTCGGCTTGATCTTGGCGCAGCTCCTCTAGGGCGCGAGCAGCCAGCAGCCAGCCTTCTTGTACCATCGGATCGGCCGGATCACGGTTGGCTAATTCAGAGGCAAAGTTGTAGGCACGTTGGAAATCTTTGAGCTGAAAATACACGTGAGCGCTGGTCAGCAAGGCTTGGTTGCTGTATGGGCTTTTGAGGCGGACATCACGTAGGGCAACGCGGGCTTTTTCGGCTTGATTGCGAGTCAGGTGCAAATAGGCAAGGGAGAGGGCAACTTTGTCTTTGAGGTTGAAGCGATCGTCATCGGTGATGCTATCGTCTTCAATATCTTGGGTCAGGGCGCTGGCCGTCAACGTGGAGGCATTGCCCAAATCTTTATTTTCAACCAAGCTTTGTTTGGGTTTGCGGATCAAATCCACCAGTTTTTTTTCAGCTTGCTGGACAGGGCGATCAGGTTTGACGATGGGGGCAATCGTCTCGACTTTGCCTTTGCGCAGTTGTTCTAAAATCTCAATCGCAATGGTTTCACGACGTTTTTTCTCATCTTCACCAATTGGTTTGCCATTGACAATCGCTGGTTGTAGCAAGGCCAACGCCAAGTTGTAACGAGCAAGCTGGCGATAAAACGGCGAGGGGGTCTTGTAGTCTTGCAGCACTTCAATCGCTTCATCGACGCGTTCTTGGCGTGACAAAATGTTGGCGACCATGATCACCCGTTCGCTTTCTTGCAACGGTGACAGGAGTGCGGGAGGTTTACGTAAAAAATTGAGTGCTAGCGAGTCTTGGCGAGTATTGTTGAGCAGCTTGCCATACCGTAACCAAGGCATATTGCGATTGCTTGCGGTGACATCGCTGTTGGTGGCACGCGACAATGCCGCATCTGCTTCGCGAGTCAGGCCATAGCGGGCATACAAATCACCGAGCAAGACGTTGACGGTGCCTGTTGCATTAAATTCAAGGGCACGGTTGGATAATAAGGTGGTCAGCGCATCATAAGGATGATTTTGATAATATTGGTACATGACTTGAGCAAACGCTGGCTCACGCGGATCACGCCGTGATTCAAGCTGTGCGGCACTTGCCGAAAGCGAAAAGCTCGCACACATCAGTCCCACAACGATGCTGTGCACAGGCCAAAGACGCTTACTCATAATATTTCCATTCAATCAATTTGATCGGAGAGGTATTTGGCGCAGGGCGCTCCACCAGCTGTAGCGCCATTAAGTTGCGCTCAGAGCCTTTTTTGAAATCAAAGCGTTGTTTGATGGTGCGATTGGTGGTGGTTTCCACAATTTCGACCTCCAAACTGTGCATCCCAACCGCCAGATTTTGATCCCACAATGGTGCCATACCGCCTTTTTTCAGGCTGCTCATGTGTTGTTGATCAAAGTTCATCGTCAACAATGGCTGTCCGTCTAGTGTCAGGCGCAGGACGCTCACCGATTGTTTACTCTTCGGCGATAGGCCAAACAGCAAGGTCGTCCGTTGTTTGAGAAACGTCCGTTGCTCCAAGAGCGCGAGGTCGCGGTCAAGTTGTAGGATATCCGACTTGGCATCTTCAAGATTTGAAGGGGCAGGCAAAGCATCATCTGCATGAGCAGTAGCCATCATCAGTGTGGCACTGATCATGAAGATTACTTTTGCGGCGTCCTGCCGTCTTTTACGCCATGCCGTACTGCCAGTTGCGATAAGCGAGGCTTTTTCGGTCATGTTGATCCAGTATCATTAGTGCTGTCCCGTTGTGAATTAAGACACACTTGTTTACTCGAAGTCAAAATGACTTGCAGTTTTACTGTGATCATGTTGGCATTTTTATTTGGCTTCTTCGGAGTTTTAGATCGAATGCATTTGGTGTGTGATGAAAATTTGAGCGGTGTGGAATATTTCTTCAGTTCTTTTGGTGCAATCACGACCCGTGCAGGTCGTTTGCTCACCCAAGATGATCTGATTGATGCCGATGCGCTGTTGGTGCGTTCTGTGACCCGAGTCAATCCAGCGCTCCTCAAAAATACCCCTGTGAGGTTTGTTGGCAGTGCAACCATTGGGACGGATCATCTTGATCTTGCAGGCTTAAAACAAGCCGGTATTTGTGTGGTCAATGCCGCAGGCTGTAATGCGCAGGCGGTTGCAGAATATGTGATCACAGCGATTTTGACCTTGCGTCCACAGGTATTGCAGCAAGCACGTCCATTTCGTTTGGGGATTGTGGGACTTGGTAATGTGGGGATGCGTTTGGCTCATCTGGCCAAACAGTTGGGGTTTGAGGTGGTGGGCTGTGATCCATGGGTCAAGCGTGACGGGGTTCAGCAGGTTGAGATCCAACACTTGGTCTCACAGGTCGATGCGGTGTCGCTACATGTGCCGTTGGTGCGTGACGGTGAGCATGCAACCTATCATTTGATCAATGCACAGCAACTCGCCGCCATGCCTGCATCTACCATGCTGATCAACAGCTCACGCGGGCAGGTGATCGAAGAGGCTGCGCTATTGGCTGATTTGGCACGGCAATCACGACAGGTGGTACTTGATGTCTTTGAACATGAACCAGAAATCTCTGCAAACTTGCTGACACAGTTGGCACTGGCAACCCCACATATTGCCGGATACTCACTAGAAGGAAAAGTCCGTGGTACGGCAATGATTTATGAACAGTTTTGTCAATGGCGTGGCATTGCTCCGCATCGACAAATGGCAGAAATATTGCCTACGGTTGAGCAAATGTTTGCACCCAATTTGCCACTCAAAGCGCAATTGCTCAAACATCTGAACGCACTGTATGACATCCGCCGTGATGATGCAGCGTTGCGTGCCTGTGTCCGTGCTGGCAAGGTCGATGCGACGGCCTTTGATCGACTGCGTAAGGAGTATCCGCTGCGCCGCGAATGGGCATCCTATGGAGCACCTTTGTTGTGAGTCTAGTTGCGCTGGAGTTACTCGAGTATCGGGCGCTGTTGTGCGCGCGTGGACGGGCGTATTTTAGCCAAGCCGAGTTGCTTGAGATTGGTTTGCCGATCTTGTGTCCGCCAGATGAGCGGCGGCCACACACGGCCATTCAGACCGGAGGCGTATTGCAGCCGTATGGACTCGCCGATGTGGCACATGTGCCGATTGCGCAATGGGTACAACAGTATCAACGTGCAGCCTATAGCATGACGACAGTGTTTGCTCATCCACAGCACAAAGTCTATGCCGAAGAAACGATCTGGTGTTGGGCATTGCCTGATGCATCAGTTGGTGTGATCACAGCACAGTTGTGCTCGCTGCTCGAGGCTTTGTTTGCCCAACCGCTCAACCCCGATACACACAGTTATCCAGATGCGATGATGCGTCGATTGGGGATTGATCCGCAGCAGGCCAGCTTAGATCAGCTCAAACAGGCCAGTCGGCGTTTGGGGATGTATAGCAATCATGGTGTGGACGCGCAGTTGTGGCAGCAGCATTTGTTCCGGCAGTTTGTCGAGCCAACATTAGGACTGGAGTGTCCGCTGTTGCTCACCGATTGCCCGACTTTTGCCGGTTATCCCCCTGCCACGATCTTGGTGTATTGGGAGGGGCTGGTGATTGCTGCTGTGGCCGAGTTGCACGGTCAGCCTGTTGGTGTGGTGTGGTTGGATCGATTGTTGCTGATTGATGCAGGCACTTGGCAAATGGCGCGAGTACGCTGGCAGGTTTAATCAATCATACAACCGCGGGGGGACTCCTGTTGGCTGATCGACGTCATACAGTGCCAGCGCCCATCGTGGTAATAAAACGACAATCGTTCGTCACGCAGATGGTCTAGTGGCCACGGAGCGTGTTCAATGGTCGCCTCCACCACGCACGGTGTCCCGACAGGGACGCCGGCGGCAGTAGCACGCACGGTGATATTGGCGAGGTCTCGTCGTTGTTGCTCAGTGCTCAAGGGCAAACCAACCGGACACTGTTGGGTGTGGCGATAAATCAAATCCACACGATCTTTGGCGGTGACGGTCACCTCATACACAGCAAGTAAGCGTTGACGGGTTTGGTAAGTGGCATACAAGGGCAGATACACGGTGTAAATGGTCGCTAGTGCAAAACCAAAAAGAGACGCTGCCAGTCCTGCCCCCCACAGGCTAGTACCGCCTTCGCGTTGTAAATGATCATATTGTTGTGCGGGATTTAAACCATCTTCAATCGTTTCACTGATTTCTCGACGTGCGACGCGATAATAATACGCATCTGCCCAACCTGCGGTCAGCACGCACCACAACAACACGATCAGCCCACTTAGACCAAAGCGAAACTGCCAATGCCAATCGACAGGCAAAAAAGGCAGCACAATATTTTCGCTGATCACCAAGCTCAAAATCACCGCCAAATGCAGAAATGACCAACCTGCAACGGCATACACCAACCCATCGAGATAACGCTTGCGGTACAGCATCCACGGCAGCGTCATGGCAAATGCTGCCCAGTTCCAACGCATCCCAATGCGCTGCGCCCGATCAAATGAGGCAAAGCGCTTGAGATAATGTTGGGTCGAACGGCGGCCAATAAACGCCTGATCTAAGGCTTGGCGCTTTGGCTCAGACAACTGAGCTTGGTAAAACGGTGGGGGGGAGGAGCGATCAAACAGCATGGCAACGACTAAGTCAGACACCTGACAGCGAGTGTAACATGCACATCAGGAGTAGGTTGGCGTTTCATGCATGCTCAGACGCTAAACAAATTTGATGTCGCCCTTGATGTTTGGCCTGATAGAGCGCAGCGTCTGCATCATCGATCAGCTGCTGGCGGTTGTTTAATTCATGAGGAGCGCGTGCGGCAATCCCAATACTGACCGTCACGGTTGCTTGATTCACACCATGATCATGGCGGATGTGTGCTTGATCAATGGATTGTAATATTCGTTTGGCGACCTCATAGGCTCCTGCAGGATCTGTCTGCGGAAGCAACAACACAAATTCTTCGCCACCAAACCGTGCAGCCACATCCGCAGGCCGGCCAAGCGCTCCACGGATCAATTGTGCCACTTGGCGCAAGCATTCATCACCGGCCAAATGTCCATAGTGGTCGTTGTAAGCCTTAAAATAATCAATATCAATCATCACCACCGCCAGCACATGCTGATGACGTTTGGCGCGTTGCCATTCGTGCTCTAGGCGCTGTTCAAAGTGGCGGCGGTTGGAAAGACCGGTCAACCCATCAGTTTGGGATAAATACAGCAGTTGCTGATTGAGTTCATCGCGTTGTCTCGACTCATAATTGAGCAAAATCATTTGTAAAAATCCAAGTTTTTCTTGTCGATCGGTCAAAAAAGCAATAAAGCCGCACACCCCCATAAACACCATGTACACCGTATAGACGTACCCATTGATCATCTGATGGCTAAACCATGCCGCACCGGCGGCCATCCCAAGCGCCAACAAGACCGTTGCCGTTGACCACACCATCGGTAAACGGATCGCCAACATGCTGACCATTGCCACCATCAGGCTGATAATCAATTGATACTGTGACAGCGGGCTTGCAGGGAGAATCAAGGCCATATACAGCTTGGTGGTCAAGCAAATACTCGCCGCCACACTCAGCCAGATCGGATAGTACGGCAATAACAACGGCTGCTGACTACACCACGTCATCAGGGTGCAAATCACCAAACACAAGCCGACATGTAAAAACCAAATCCCCCCATCCCAACCCTGTAAATGAGGATAGAAAAACAACAATCCCAGCATCACCTCAAGGCCGATCATCAAAAACAGTAATGGAATCCAAGCGTGTGCAAGGCGTTGAAACTGAGTTTGCCGATTTAGCCGAAACGCCGATTGCAAGGCCGCAGGAATCGAGAAAAACCACAGCTGTCGATCCAATACCTCACGGGCGTGTTGCAGGGTTTTGGCATCCAAGCTTTTGATCAACGTGTTCGATTGAGGCGGTGGTGTTTGGTTCAACACGTGAGTCATCAGCGCTTATTCTTAATAGAAAAACAAAAATTGATTGTGACATTCAAGATTTTCTTAAGTCTATCGGTTGGACAATATTTCATACAGAATCCTACAAAATAGAACGAATATTCAGTGATTTAGATAAAAAATTGATGTTTTGAATAAGTGATTTTTTAGTTTTTATTAAAAATTAAGTAAATGTTTATATTCATAAAAAAAATTAAACCTGTAACTATTGAGCGGTATTGATCACAAAGTTCAAAAAAATGAACTGACTTACCAAAAGAGTTTTTTGCTGTGCTAATCAATCCTCAAAAACATAAAGCGGCACATGGCCGCTTTATGCACAACGATCAGCATCGCTTAGTCTTGTTGAATGCCTGCAACCAGCCATTCGCCACCAGTGGTGGGTTTGACAAAATGCCAGACTTCACTAAAGGGCTGAGTGGGTGCGTCGAGCGCTTCGCTCACCAGACCATTAAACCGTACACTCACCACGTATTGACCGTTTTCGGTCGTGGTATCGATCACTTGCGCGTTCATTTGTGGGAACTCGGCGGTGTCGTGATTGTTGGCAATCTCATGACGGACAGATTCAAACATCTGTGGGGTGAAATAGCGGCGCAGCTCTTCGATATGGCTGCTGCTATTCATGGTTTGCAGATGCAAAAAGGTCATCCGCGCCTGACGCAAAAACGCCGCCTTGGTGGTGCCATCGGGCAAGGTGTCACCGCCGACAAACGGTGAGTTTGGCGAAAAACCACCAGCTGGTGCTGCATGTGTACCACCGACAGGCTGTCCAAAAATGTTGTTACCGCTGCTCGGCTGACCAAATCCTTGAGGTTGAGCAAACGGTGTGGGCTGTGGTTGGAACGGGTTGTGTCCGGCAGGTGCGGCGGTTTTTTTGCCAGCAAAGCGACGGAATAAGAAAAAGCCCACCGCAGCCAGCACAATCAGCCAGAGCCAGCCCAAGCCCCCTTGTTCTTCGGCAGGAGCAGCAGCTTTGCTGGCTGGATCGGCAACTGGATTTTCGGAGGTGGCGGTTGGAGATGTGGTGGGGGCAGCGTTGGCATCGCTTGAGCTGCCCATCATATAACCGACCGCACCCGCAGCGACGGCGGCACCGGCGACCGTACCCATGCCAATCCCACTGGACGGTTTGGGCGCGGTTGGTGTGGGTGCCGCAGAGACCGGAGAAACAGGGCGAACAGGTTGTACCGGTTGTGGGGTACTGTTGTAGTTTGAACTAGACGAACTGGAGGTCGTGGAGCGACTCATCCCAGAGCTTTTGCCACCGCCCATGCGTTTTGCTTCGGCCAACGGGGCAACTGCCAGGGTGGTCATCATCAAAGCGGCCATGAGGCTGCGTGTTGGGGTGTTCATTTAGGTTCCTATATCAGGTTCACAACGCCATTGTTGCGAGGCGACCCTAACATAGTTGTCCAAAGCACAGTACGGTGATCCTGTGTTGAAAGTGTATCAAAACACTCGGAATTATTCGCCATCGACCAATTCAAACGCGGCTTCTAGCGCTTCATGCAAACGACCGACCGCAATCACCCGCATCCCATCGCTGTCTTGGCGTGGTGCATTGCCTTTGGGCACAATCGCGGTCTTAAAGCCATGCTTGGCGGCTTCGCGCAAACGCTCTTGACCGTTGGGGACAGGCCGGATCTCCCCCGACAAGCCCACTTCGCCAAATACCGCCAAATGCTGCGGTAAGGCTTTGCCGCGTAGACTAGAAGCACAAGCGAGCAGTACCGCCAAATCTGAGGCGGTTTCTAGTACTTTCACACCGCCGACCACATTGACAAATACATCTTGTCCACTCATGTGGATGCCACCATGCCGATGCATCACGGCGAGCAACATGGCGAGGCGGTTTTGCTCCAAGCCAAGCGCTACGCGGCGCGGCTGGCCTTGCGCGTCGTCAACCAACGCTTGGACTTCCACCAGCAGTGGGCGCGTGCCTTCACGGCTGACCATCACGATACTACCGGCGATGGCTTCTTCGTAGCGGCTCAAAAAAATTGCCGAAGGATTGGCGACTTCACGCAACCCCCGATCGGTCATGGCAAACACGCCCAGTTCATTGACCGCACCAAAGCGGTTTTTGACCGCACGGATCATCCGAAAGCGTGAGTCAGATTCACCTTCAAAATACAACACGCAATCGACCATGTGCTCAAGCACGCGAGGGCCTGCCAATGCGCCTTCTTTGGTGACATGACCGACCAAAAACAATGCCGTACCAGTTTGTTTGGCATAACGAGTGAGCAGCGCTGCCGATTCACGAATTTGTGACACACCGCCCGGTGCTGATTGCAGGGTTTCGGTGTACAGGGTTTGGATCGAATCCAAAATGGCAATCGCGGGTTTTTCTTGGCTGAGGGTGGCGCAAATGGTTTCGACACAGGTTTCGGCCATCACATTCAGGCGATTGGTGGGCAGCTCCAAGCGGTTGGCGCGTAATGCCACTTGCGATAAAGACTCTTCACCGGTCACATACAAGGCGCGGGTCTGCTCCGATTGCGCCATATGGGTGGCAGTTTGGAGCAAAATGGTCGATTTACCAATGCCCGGATCACCGCCAATCAACACCACCGAACCAGTCACCAAGCCACCACCAAGCACCCGATCAAACTCGCTAATGCCGGTGGTCATCCGTGTTTCACGGGTCATACTGACTTGATCTAAGCGGGTTACTGCCGCCGCTTGCCCAGCATAACCACCGCCACTGGGTTTGGCGCGATGGCTGACCACCGGCTCGGCACGCGCTTCGGACAAGCAATTCCATTCGCCACAATCGGTACATTGTCCCGACCATTTGGGATGTTTGGCACCACATTGGGCGCAGACATACATGGTTTTGGCTTTACTCATGGCAGCTTTGAGATCCTACAGCAGGGTGGTGCAGGTCGATAGGATGCCCGAAGTTGGATCTAGATGCCATGTGATGCGACCTAAACTGTCGCTAACCCGTTGGTTGATGTGCTCAAAATATGCTGTACTCAGCAGATTCAAACAGATCGAGAAAAACATGTGGTGGATCATCTTGATGGTTGTGGTGATTGGGGGACTGTGGTGGTGGCGCAAACAACTGCGCACGCAACCATCGCGTCGGCAACCGGCACATGATGATCAACACGATCATCGTTCGGCAGCGGGTGCTGATCCTGATCCCACCAGTACCTTTTTGATGGGCACGGTGATTCATCAAGGCATGCATGATCGGCATGATCAGCGCGATGATTGTCGTGGTGGTGCCGATCAACACGATGCAGGGACATCAGGCGGCAGCGATGGCGGCGGTGGAGATTGTGGCGGCGGTTCTAGCGATTAGCCCTGCAAACCCTTCCATCACCGATGTGAATCGTTATACTTGCGCATAAGATTTTTCAAGCATTTTAGGATATCCCATGCGTCTGTATGCGTGGTTGGTGCTGTGTGTGCCACTGACCTTGACCGCTTGTGGTCAAAAAGGCTCGCTTGTATTGCCCAAATCTAGCTCTACACCCACCCAACCCACTGCGGAGCAGCAACCATGAGTTTTGATCGTCGTGATGGCGCACTGTGTGCTGAGCAATTGCCACTGGCCGATTTGGCGGCACAATATGGCACACCGCTGTATGTGTATTCGCGGGCGCAGTTTGAAGCCAATTTCAAAGCCTTCGATGAAGCCTTTGCATTTATTGATCATCAAGTGTGTTTTGCGGTCAAGTCCAACTCCAATATCGCCGTGCTGAATGTGTTGGCACGTTTGGGTGCTGGCTTTGATATCGTCAGTGGTGGCGAGCTTGCCCGCGTGGTGGCTGCTGGTGGTGATCCAGCCAAAGTGGTGTTTTCGGGACTTGGCAAAACTGAAGCCGAAATTGAAACCGCACTCAAACTCGGCATTGCCTGTTTTAACGTCGAATCGGCTGCGGAGCTGGGTCGGATTGATCGTGTCGCGCAGCGTTTGGGCATGCGTGCGCCGGTATCGTTGCGGGTCAATCCCGATGTAGATGCACAGACCCATCCGTATATCTCAACGGGTCTGAAAGAAAACAAGTTTGGTGTACCAAGTGACACCGTGTATGACACCTATCAGTTGGCGGCTTCGCTGGCTGGTTTGGAAGTGGTGGGGATTGATTGCCATATTGGCTCGCAGCTCACCACCACCACACCATTTAAAGACGCGCTCGACAAAATCATCGACATGATTGGGCAACTCAAAGCGATGGGCATCGACCTTAAACACATCGACATTGGTGGTGGGTTGGGGGTGCGCTACAACCAAGAAACCCCGCCGACTCCTGCCGAATATGCGCAAGCCTTACGTCCGGCCTTAGAAAAGCTTGGCTTAAAAGTGTATATGGAACCCGGTCGTGCGATTAGTGCCAATGCCGGTGTATTGTTGACCACCGTGGATTTGCTCAAGCCAACCGCGCATCGTAATTTTGCGGTGATTGATGCAGCGATGAACGATCTGATTCGTCCGTCGCTGTATAGCGCATGGATGGACATCCAGCCAGTATCTACACCACGCAGCGAAGGCGCAAAAGTCTGGGATTTGGTCGGTTCGATCTGTGAAACCGGCGATTTCTTGGGTAAAGAGCGTACATTGTCATTACAAGAGAATGACGTGCTCGCGGTAATGGGTGCAGGTGCTTATGGTTTTGTGATGAGCAGCAACTACAACACCCGTGGTCGTGCGGCTGAAATCATGGTCGATGGCGATCAAGCGCATGTGATTCGTCAGCGTGAAAGCGTTGAGTCATTGTGGGCGCTTGAAGCGGTCTTGCCGGAGTAATCCTATGCGCGTCGAGTTTACCAAAATGCACGGCCTTGGCAATGATTTTATGGTCATTGACTTGGTCACGCAGCGGATGCATTTGTCTACCGAATTGATCCGTCGATTGGCTGATCGTCATTTTGGCATTGGTTTTGATCAACTGTTGATTGTCGAGCCGCCCGATCAGCCGGATGTCGATTTTCGCTATCGGATTTTTAATGCCGACGGCTCAGAAGTGGAGCAGTGCGGTAATGGCGTGCGCTGCTTTGCCCGTTTTGTGCATGAGCGGCGTTTGACCAAAAAAACCTTGATCCGCGTATCGACCAAAAGCGGGATTGTCGAGCCAGAAGTGGCGAGCAATGGCTGGGTCAAGGTCAATATGGGGCAACCCAAAACTCAACCGCAGCAGATTCCCTTTGTGGCGGAGCGTGTGCAGCCTATTTATCCAGTACAGGTTGCCGACACCACCGTGGAGCTGGATGTGGTGAATATGGGCAATCCGCATGCGGTGTTGGTGGTGGATGATGTGATCACTGCGCCGGTGCCACAGCTCGGTGCGCTACTCGAATCACATGTGCGTTTTCCGGAGCGGGTCAATGTGGGCTTTATGCAGGTGATCAGCCGCCGCGAAATCAAGCTGCGGGTGTTTGAGCGCGGTTCGGGCGAAACGCTGGCCTGTGGCACGGGCGCGTGTGCGGCGGTGGTCAGTGGCATTCGTCGCGGTTTGCTTGATGCTGATAGCGATGTACAGGTGCATCTGCCTGGTGGCACGCTGTCGATCCGTTGGAAAGAGGGCGATGTGGTGTGGATGACAGGGCCGACTGCGTCGGTGTATGAAGGCTATATCAGACCCAATGAGATTTTGTTGGGGTGAGGAAAAAGCCTAGAGAAATCTAGGCTTTTTTATGGGAGCAATGTATGGGGCGGATGATTGCGATTGGGGATATTCATGGTCATCTTGAACCACTACAGCAATTAATGACTCAACTCGCCTTGTCTTCATCCGATCATGTGGTGTTTTTGGGGGATTACATTGATCGGGGGGATCAATCAGCACAAGTGATTGAATACCTGATCGCGTTTGGTAAACAGCATCCGCAGACCACATTTTTGCGTGGTAATCATGAGCAAATGTTGTTGTGGTGCTTGGATGTCCCTGAATATTTAGACTATTGGTGTAAATATGGTGGCGCACAAACCTTACAGTCCTATGGGCTGCCTTGCGTTGCAGCATCCCTCCATCAGTTGCCACTTTCCCATCTGGTGTGGCTCAATCAGACCAGCTATTTTTTGGAAACAGATGAGTATCTATTGGTACATGGTTTGCCGCAGGCCGAGCGTCCACTTGATGAGCAAAGTCCCGATGATTACTTGTGGCAACACTTCCAACAGCAAGCGGATCATCAGTCGGGTAAAGTGGTGATTTGCGGACATACGCCCCAAGATCAATTTCCCATCAAACACGGTCGGTCAATTTGTATTGATACGGGGATTTATCGCGGTGGTTGGCTGACGGCACTAGATGTGAATAATAGGCAGTATATCCAAGTGAATGTGGAGCAACAGATACGTCTAGGGGGATTAGGTTAAACCGCTGCATCTAGGCCAAAACCGCGCGTGGATCTGTTGATCACTTGAAATTTCTCCCCACACCCCTCATCCTTGCGCCAACCCAAACCCAAATTGCTTGTCGATCTCATGATGCACACACGCATCGCCGATACTGATCGAATGGAACACCTGATCTCGCCCAAGATCACCGCAGTTTTTTGAGAATTGAATGTCACAGACACCCCCAAGCCATCCCGTACAGGTGATGGCAAAAGACCGCTATCGCCTCTCTCGTCTACACAAAGGCAATCAGCGCGATCCGGTCAAATATGCCGAACTACACGCCAAATCCAGCGCCGAGGTCGAGGCACGTCGCGCACGTTTGCCCAATATCCAGCTCAATGCTGATCTACCGGTTAGCCAATATGCGCCACACCTGATCAAAGCGATCCAAGATCACCAAGTGATCATCGTGGCGGGCGAAACGGGTTCGGGTAAAACCACCCAATTGCCCAAAATTGCCATGCTCGCAGGGCGTGGCGTGACCGGATTGATTGGTCATACTCAACCACGCCGCTTGGCGGCACGCAGCGTGTCACAGCGGATTGCTGAAGAGCTGGGCGAGCCACTGGGCAAATCGGTTGGTTTTAAGGTGCGTTTTAATGAAACCGGCGATCACAACGCCATCATCCGCCTGATGACCGACGGGATTTTATTGGCTGAAATGGCGAACGACCGTTATCTGTCCAAATACGACACCATCATCATCGACGAAGCGCACGAACGTAGCCTGAATATCGACTTTATCTTGGGTTATGTGCGCAAATTACTGCCCAAACGTCCCGACCTCAAAGTCATCGTGACCTCAGCCACCTTAGACGTCAATCGCTTTAGCCAATACTTCCACAACGCGCCGATCTTTGAAGTGGAAGGGCGCAGCTATCCAGTTGAAGTGCGTTATCGCCCGATTTGTGATTTGGCAGTGGCGGGTA
>CALFYA010000142.1 GCA_937952925.1 uncultured Moraxellaceae bacterium | reverse complement strand
CAGTGGGCGTGTATATTGATTTTTACAAAACTATATATCTATTTTTTTCGATATAAAGTTTGTATAAAAAAAGGGAGGCTGTTGCCCCCCCTTTTGGCTTATAGCCCCATCTTCAGGCTGGCTTCAATAAAGCGATCCAAGTCGCCATCGAGCACTGCACCGGTGTTGGAGTTTTCCACGCCGGTCCGCAAGTCTTTCACCCGTGAGTCATCCAGCACATACGAGCGGATCTGACTGCCCCAGCCGATATCCGACTTGGTGGCCTCGAGAGCTTGTTGAGCTTCGTTGCGCTTTTGGATTTCAAGCTCATACAACTTGGCACGAAGTAGCTTCCACGCGCGGTCTCGGTTGGCGTGTTGGCTACGTTCGTTTTGACACGCTACCACCGTACCGGTTGGGATGTGGGTCAACCGCACCGCCGAATCGGTTTTGTTGATGTGCTGACCACCGGCACCGGATGCGCGGTAGGTATCGGTGCGGACATCCGATGGGTTGATGTCGATTTCGATGTTGTCATCGACTTCAGCCGACACAAACACCGCACTAAACGAGGTGTGACGACGGTTGCCGCTATCAAATGGCGATTTACGCACCAAGCGATGCACACCGGTTTCGGTACGCAGCCAACCATAGGCGTATTCGCCTTCCACACGGATGGTGGCGCTTTTGATCCCTGCCACTTCACCGTCGGATTCTTCCATCACTTCCGCTTTAAAGCCGTGACGCTCAATCCAGCGCAAGTACATGCGGAGCAACATTGATGCCCAGTCTTGCGCCTCAGTCCCGCCTGAACCGGCCTGAATATCCAAAAAGCAGTTGTTGGGATCCATCGGATTGGCAAACATCCGGCGGAATTCGAGTTTCCCCACGTCTGCTTCGGCAGCGTCGAGTTCGGCAGTCACATCAGCAAGCAGCTCTTCTTCGTCTGCTTCCACTGCCAAGTCCAGCATGGCTTGGGCATCGTTGAGCTGTTCAGTGAGCTTATCCAGCACACCTACACTATTCTCAAGCTCGCCTTTTTCTTTGGCCATCGCTTGCGCATGCTTTTGATCATTCCAAATATTGGGATCTTCAAGCTCGCGCAGGACTTCTTCGAGACGCTCTTTTTTCAGGTCGTAGTTAAAGATACCCCCGGAGCAGCTCGCCGCGCTCGCGTAGGTCTTTTAGACGCAGGACATAAGGATTGATTTCCACGATTAACGCTCGATCAAAAATAAGGGGGATAAATTTTAGCATAGTTGCCTTGCTCACTCACGCCTTGTCATGTTTTGTATGAATTGTTGGCTGGTGGTTTACGTTTGATTTTTCTAGAATACTGTTTTAGATCATCTGTGATATCAAATGGATATTTTATTTTTAGGCACCTCATCCGGTGCACCCACCAATAAACGGAATGTGTCTGGTACAGCCTTGATCACTGGTCATGAACGCGATTGGATCTTGGTCGATTGCGGTGAAGGCACTCAGCATCAGATCTTAAAAACCCCATTGGCGCTGGGCACATTGGCAGCCATTTGCATCACTCATGTGCATGGTGATCACTGTTTTGGTTTGTTTGGATTGCTTGCCAGCGCAGGTATGGGCAAGCGTGATACGCCGTTGTTGATCATTGCACCGGCAGAGATTCAACAGATGGTGGACATGGTGCTGCGTCTGAGCGATTCACATTTACCCTATCCAATCAGATGGCTGGATGTGACGACGCTTGAGCAATCCGTTGAGGTCGCTGGCGTGGCGATCAGCCGTCATGAGCTGTCACACCGTGTGCCCTCCTATGCTTATCGATTTACCGAGCTGCATATCAGCAGTGCCTTAGATGTCGAAAAATTACATGCTGATCACATCCCACAAGGAAAAGCTTGGGGCACCTTGCAAAAAGGTATTGATGTGGTGCTACCCGATGGTCGCCAGATTGCCGCCGTCGATTATCAATTGCCGCGCCGTGCACCACGCCAAGTGATCATTGCCGGTGACAATGACACCCCAGATTTGCTCAAAGACGCTGCGGTGGGCACACACCTGCTGGTACACGAAGCCACTTACAACGCTGAGATCGGTGAAGGTCGTGGCAAACAGTGGCGGCATAGTGATGCGGCGCGGGTGGCGCGTTTTGCCCAGGCGACTCAGATTCCCAATGTGGTACTGATGCACTTTAGCGCCCGCTTTGGCGATGATTCCAGCCGTAGTCCCCATATTGGCGATTTGGCACAAGAAGCACAGGCACTGTATAGCGGGCGGCTGTTTATGGCACAGGATTTTGCACGTTATCACTTGAGTACCGATGGCGTATTGCAGCTTGCGGGCGTGACGCACACGCCCGCTCACGTGGTCTAAAACCCAATACTATTGAGCAGCAAAATCGAGGCTTCCCCCGACAAGCTGATCTGCTTGCGATCCGCCTCCACGTCTTGCTCTTTGGCTTTGATCAACGGCACATTGGGGTTCATCAGATTATCCAGATAAGCATTGAGGGTCAGTCGCTGCTCTTGGATGTCTGCGGTGTTGCCGGAGTTGGAGGTCAGGGTATGCCCATACAGCCAACTCCGCGTTGCGGGCAGATAATAGCCATAGTTACTGCTGGTTTGCATCTGGGTGGCAAACCGATCAACATCGATTTTCCACAAGGCTAAGGTATTGGCGCGGCGTTGCTTGCGATCAGTCACTTGGGCTTGAGGGAAAAACTTGCGGTACGAATACGAGCCAAACACATAGTCTTCTTGCATCAGAGCCATCGAAAATCGATCTTTCGGCCAACGGCGTGCCGTTGCTTGATTGAGTGTGCCGAAGTTGTTGGTGTCAAATCCTGCCAATTGGGTTTGATACCAATCGAGTAAGCTGCGATTGCTCCCATCAGTCAATGCACGCCGCTCTGACAATCCCCACATCGGCAACGCCGTCCGATGCAATGGTGCAGATGGGTTTTGCGCATCACCGGCTTGTTGATCGGCAAAAAACGCAGGGCCTGCGTCATTGAGCATATAGCCTTGCTGTACCGGAAACAGTAAACGCAAGGCATGGTAGAGTGACACTGCCCCCACGCCACCCGCGCTTTGGCCTGCGAGCAACAGCTGTTGCGGCGCTTCGAGGTGATTGCGCACCCATGCAGCCGTTTGCAAGTTATTCATCACCCCGTTGTGATGCACCGTCACTGGTGGTTTTTGCACGCTTGGGTCGCTATAGACGCGCGTGGATAAACCCACATGCACATCGCCGGTACAATACGGTACAAACACTTTCGTCCAATTCTGTACCTTATTGCTAACCTCCGTCGAACTACTTTTGAGTAATGATGAATAGATTGGAATCATGCTGGTTTTATTGCCAATCGACAGTGCCGACGGTGAGATCACTGCACTGGTATTTTTGTTTTGCTGCGATAGCCACACATTGGACAGCACATTGCTGGAAGTCAAACCACCCGAACAGCTTTCATGATCCCAACATGCCCCGCCACCTTCCAAAAAAAACATCACATTACTGGTGGAGGCTTTGCGATTGACCCAAAACGAAAAAGGCGAACCATCACCGCATTTTGCACCTGTCGATGGATCAAGTTTGACCTGTTGCCATGTGTCGTATTTTTTGGGATCAAAACCGTCTTGAAACCCTGTTGGATTTTGATTGATCGGCAACGGCACCAAACGACGATCGGCTGAGGTGATCGGGCGATCAGCAATGCTGGGGATCATTTTGTTGAGGCTGGTCTGGGTCGCGGTATAGTCACCGATCTCTGCATAGGCCAAGCTATTGCCAAAGACAAGCGATACACTCAAAGATACCAACAAGGATGAATGTCTAGCCATGAGGTTCCTCTCATTATGTTTATTCAAACAGGCAAACCAAGGTGCCTTAAAACCATGCTGACGCCAGCAGAGGTGCCAACGGAATCAACTTTCGAAACCTAACAAAGCCTTGCGACGAATGCGAATACCAACGATCGTTTTGACAGCCGCTCATCTGATTGATCACAAAAACGCCAACCAAGACACCAATCACTTTTTGAATCAATACCCTATCGCCATAAAAAAACCCGAAGCATGGCTTCGGGTTTTTAAGTGCAGTAAATAAGGCTTATTCGTCACGTTTGGGTGCAAGCGCCAAGTACATCGACGGGTCTTGGCGTTTGCCTTCACGCACAATCTCGTAGTGCAAATGCGGGCCGGTACAACGCCCCGTACATCCCACCATCGCAATTTGTTGATCTTTGCGAATGTCATCACCCACCGAGACCAGTAAGCGCGATGAATGACCATAACGGGTTTTGTAGCCATTGCCATGATCAATTTCGATAAAATTGCCATAGCCGCGCATCCAACCCGAATACACCACCACACCCGCACCAGTGGAATAAATTGGCGTGCCATATGGGGCAGCCAAATCCACACCCGGATGGAACTCACCACGCCCGCCCATGGTGCGATAACCATAAGAGGAGGTTAGGCGAGCATTGGCGACCGGTTCGACCGCCAACAGGCGGCTGATATTGACCGGATCACCCGACTGACGATAGGTCAGTGACTCCGCCAAACGATCTAGACTGTCTTGACGGCGCTGTGCCTGCTCAGACAGCTCATTGATGGTGTATTCAATCGAATCGCTCGACAGCGCACCAATTTCTGGCTCAAAGTTACCGCCCATACCGTTGTCATGATCGTGATCATGTCCGGTATGCGGATCGACAAGACCTGCTTGTGCCATTTGGGCAACCAGATCGTTACGCTCGCTCCACAACTGGCTGATGGGTGTATCTAGTGCCTTAGTGGCATCCATCTGGATAGACGCATCAGTCAGAGACCAAGGTGTAGCATGTGCAACGGTGGACAACAGGGTAACAACAGACAACACACACCACAAACCGCGTTGATTTGGCATATTGACCTCGTGAAATCCCGATTTTGGCTTGCATGATTCGTCACAACCGCCTAGTTTAGACCAGATGTGACAAGCACAAGACATGCCATGAAACAACCTCGTCATCCGTTCCAACCGAATCTACAAGGTCGTTTATCGGGGGGGTTGCGATCACTCCAGTCGCATTTAGAGCGACTCGAGAAACTGACGCAACTGGTAAATCCGCTGCTTCCTGCCACAGGGAGCTGGAAAGTAGCGTCTTTTGAGCAAGGCGTGCTGTGTCTAGCCACAGACCAACATGCGATTGCCAGCCAATTGCGTTATGTGCAGCTTCAATACATTGAGCGTCTCTTAGCAATCCCAGAACTACAGGGGTTGCACCGCATCAAAGTGATTGTAGAAATCCAGCCCAAGCCGCGCAGTGCGGTACATGACCGTTTGCCACCTCTCACTGAAGGCACCAAACAGTTGCTAGACGAAGCTGCTTCCCTTTTTGACGATCCCGAGCTTAGCCAAGCGCTCAAGCGTCTGGCAAGCAAAAACTGACCAATCCTTCAAAACTCCAAGATTGGTCAACTGAGGATTTTTGGGCTACCAAAACTACACATGTTTTATAAAAAAATGATGACAATCACCGCTTAGGCCGAAATAACCTCGGCACTATCCGCTTGAAAATAAGGGATAGGACAATCATTTTCGTCATCAAATGTCACAATTTCATAGCTATCTTTTTGTGCCAATACCGCACGCAAGAGCTGGTTATTGAGCGCATGCCCCGATTTATAGCCTTCAAAACGCCCAATAATGCTATGACCGATCAAATACAGATCACCAATCGCATCGAGCATTTTGTGGCGGACAAACTCATCGGCAAAGCGCAAGCCTTCTTCGTTGACCACGCCGTGGTCATCCACCACGATGGCATTGTCGAGGCTGCCCCCCAACGCCAAATTGTTGGCACGCAAGTATTCGATATCGCGCAAAAACCCAAAGGTACGCGCATGGCTGACTTCTTCGACAAACGAGGTGGATGAAAAGTCCACTTCTGCCGATTGATGCGCGGCATCAAAGGCCGGATGGTCAAAATCAATGGTAAATTGAATGGTAAAGCCTTCATGGGGCAAAAACGCCGCACGTTTATCATCGACGCGCACTTCGACAGGCTGTTTGATGCGGATAAATTTTTTGGATGCTGCTTGCTCGGCAATGCCTGCCGATTGCAGTAAAAATACAAAAGGCCCTGCGCTGCCATCCATAATTGGGATTTCGGACGCACTGACTTCGACAATCAAATTATCAATGCCCAAACCGGCAATTGCACTCATCAAATGTTCGACCGTGCCAATTTTGACCTCCCCTTGCACAAGGTTTGAGGACATCATGGTCTCTTGTACCAACAGGGCATTGGCTGGAATATCAACCGGAGGCGTCAAATCGGTGCGACGGAAAACAACCCCACCATCAACATGGTGAGGCAGGAGTCCCAAGTAGACTTTTTGACCACTATGCAGACCAATACCCGTCGCGCGAATGGGTCGTTGGATGGTGCGTTGATTCAGCATTTTATGTCAGAATGTTTCAAGAGTTTTGCATCGTAGCACTATTAATTGCCACTCTGCCACAACAAGCGGTTAAAGATTCGCCGCTTTTGCTCCCAAAAACGACGAATCTATACACCTACTGTTGTCGCGCAATTAACGCTTTTGTTGGTTTTTCAGGTAGTCCTGAATGCTCAACGGTGACGGACGACCGCCTTCCGTAGGCCGTGCCGCTTCGGGAGCTGCTGGTGGCTGACGACGGCTAATCGCTGGCGCATCATCATCGTCATAGCTTGGCTGCTTGGGCGCAACCACAGCTGGTGCTGGGGTATTGGGCACGCTGTTCATCCGCGCTGGAGGTGCCATACGGGTGGGCGCTGGAGCGTGTTCGTTGCGGGTCAAACCGGTGGCGATCACCGTCACGCGCAGCTCATCGCGAGCATCGGGATCAAACACGGTACCGTAGAAAATATCGCCTTCGTCCATGTCAGCAATTTGGCTGATCACTTGGGCGATGGTGTTGACTTCGCTGGGTTTGACATCATCGGCACTGGTGATGTTGATCAAGATGCCTTTGGCATTTTCCATGCGGATGTTGTCGAGCAATGGGCTACGGATCGCCATTTCGGCGGCTTGACGCGCACGATCATCACCACGCGCTGTCCCGATGCCCATCATGGCGTAACCACGGGTGCTCATGGCGGTCTTCAGGTCGGCAAAGTCAAGGTTGATGTGACCATGATTGACGATCAAATCAAAAATACTGCGTACCGCATTGAGCAACACATCATCGGCCTTTTTAAAGGCGTCTTTCATCGAGATGTCACCGTACACGGTGAGCAGTTTTTCATTGGGGATAATAATCAATGAATCGACATGATCGGCCAGTTGGGCAATACCGGCTTCGGCAGATTTGGCACGTTTGCGACCTTCAAACATAAACGGGGTGGTGACCACGCCGACGGTCAAAATGCCCATGTCTTTGGCAATCGATGCAATCACGGGTGCTGCGCCTGTGCCGGTGCCCCCGCCCATACCGGCGGTGACAAACACCATGTCAGCGCCTTGCAGCGCGTCTTGGATCGCTTGGCGCTCTTCTTCGGCAGACAAGCGTCCGACTTCAGGATTGGCACCCGCACCCAAACCACGCGTGCTATGACCACCCAATTGCAGGCGGATGGGTGCAGACATGCGATCAAGTGCTTGCTTGTCGGTGTTGGCACAAATAAAGGTCACGCCATTAATGCCCGAGCACACCATATGCTCGACTGCATTACCACCACCACCGCCTACACCAAAGACGGTAAAGCGCGCTTGTCCGTTGTCATCGGCAAATTGATCATCGACCAGCTTAAAAGACATGACCTTGGGTCTCCCATGATGCCAAAACGCCCCAATGCGTTTGGTATCCACATCCAAAAGTTTGAGAATTGATGAAAGGTTGATCTGCTGTCAAGCACGTATTGACGCGCAAACTCCTTTCACCCGAAACTGATCTGCTTCAAATGACTTGACGCAGTTTATCCATCAGACGACGCCAAGGCGTCACCACTAAACGCTCCACCACCGGCTTGCCGCGCTCACCGTCGTCGACACTGCCTTCAGCCATGCGTTGCTGTTCGTTTTGGCTATACAGCAATAAGCCGCTCGCGGTGGCATACACCGGACGGCGCAGCATGGGACGGCGCTCTTCATTGGCTGCTTCGACGCCCACAGGTGCATTGCCCAAATGCACCTGTACGCCAATGATCCGACGCGCCAAGGCGACAGCGCCTTCGATCTGACTGGCATCACCAGACAACACGATACCATGCCGCAAGACATTTATTGCACCGCTATCTTCAAGTTGTTGGCGCACCTGCTCAAAAATCTCTTCGTAGCGCGCCATGATGATTTCGGTCAGCTCAATGCGGCTCACCGTCACCCCCGGTGCAGCACCAATGCCCGGCACATGGATCATTTGATCCGGTTTCACCCCTGCCCGATCGACACAACCATGCCGCATCTTGAGGGTTTCGGCTTGCTCGGTGGTGGTTTGCAGTACCGAGGCAATGTCCCGCGTGACGTTTTCGCCACCGCGTTGGATGGTATGGCTTAAAATCAAGCGACCTTCCAAATACACCGCCATATTGGTGGTACCCGCCCCAATATCCACCAAACACACGCCATATTCGCGCTCATCAGGCAACAATACGGCTTCAGCTGTCGCAAGGCTTGAGACAATCATGCGCTCAATGCCCACTCCTGCGGCTTTCATCGCACGCTCAAGGTTTTGCATGGTGTTGATGGGCAGCATCATCAAATGGTAATGCCCATTGATATGAGTGGCCGCCATGCCTACCGGATGATCGACCCAATCCGATTGATCATCAATCGCCACGCCCAGTGGCACGGCATTAATCAGATAATGATCGGGCATTAAATGGCTGCTTTTTGCCATTTCTAAGGTACGCACAATCTCGGTGGTGCCAATCACCCCATTCATCACCGGCGTACGCCCCGAGGCATTAAAGCTTTTCATTTCAGGGCTTGGGATCGCCACCCATGCGGTGTGAATCCGGCAGTCGGCCATGTCTTCCGCTTGGGCAACCGCTTCTTTGAGCGCGGCGACCACTTTGTCCATGTTTTTGATGGCACCTTTGTGCATACCACGATTGGGCGCATGCGCCATCCCCAAGACCTCAATCCGGTCGGCCGCATGCACACGACCCACCAACACCGAAATTTTATGAGTTCCAATGTCAATCGCGACAACAGATGGCAACGTTTCAGTCATAACTGATTCCAACGTACGCTCGCTTCAACATCAGCCACACCCCTTACTGAGGGGACGTTGGTGGTTGAACAGCAATAACCACAGGGGGCGGTGCAGCTTTGACAAACTGCCCACCTTCAATCAAAGGAGGACGCCCGCTTTTCCATTGCAACGCCATCCCATTGCGATAACGCAAATCAATCGCGGCAATTTGAAGCCATGCATCTTGTAATCCATGTTGTGCCAACACGCTTAAACGCTGGAGTTTGGCTTGGGTTTGCTCTTGATCCACAATCACCCGCAAACCACTGTCAAAGGTCATAAACCACGTCATCCGATCGGTGAGATGCAGCTCACGCAATTTGAGACCGAGTGGCGCAAACCATTGGTTGATCTGGTAATACTGCTGCATCATCGCATGGCTTTGACTCATCGGCCCATGCAGCAGGGGTAACTCACGCCGATCAATTGGGCGTGCTTCACTAAACACATCACCTTGGTCGCTGAGCAAACGACCACTGCCCCAGCGTGCAATCGGATGGCGTGGAATCACCCGTACCACAATGCCATGCGGCCAATGCCGACTCACGGTGACCCGATCCACCCATGACTGCTTGAGCGCACCATCACGAATTTTGGTCAAGTCGGCGGTAAAGTAGCCATCTTTGACCAACGGCTGTAGCGATTGCTGCAATACGGATTGCTCCGTTGGATTGAGCGCACCTTCAATTCGAATTTGTGCGATGGGTGCTTGCTGGACATTTTGAATAAATGCCACCACACCGGCCAAGCACAGCAACAATGCCAACGCCAATACCACCCAGCTACTCCAATCCATCCAGCGTGACGTGGCCGCAGTCGCTCCGACAGGAGTGACCGCTGGACGCCGTGGACGTAAGGATTGGGGGAGCTGTGCCATACCGCTGATCTCAGCTTAGAGCGTTTGTGACAAAATGGTCAGACACAACTCAGCAAAGGATACTCCTGTTGCTGCAGCTGCCATCGGCACCAAACTATGATCGGTCATCCCCGGTACGGTATTGACTTCAAGCAACCAGAAATTGCCATCTTGATCTTGCATCGCATCAATCCGACCCCAACCGGTTGCACCGACCGCATGGAATGCGCGCAGCGCCAAACCTTGCAAGGTGGCTTCTTCTTCGGCAGACAATCCACAGGGAATGCCATAGGTGGTGTCGTTGCGCAAATATTTGGCTTGATAATCGTAAAACGCCGCATCTTGTGGCGGTTGCAAGCGAATCACTGGCAGCGCCTGACCGTTTAAAATCACACAGGTAAATTCACGACCGGTAATCCAACGCTCCGCCATCACCACGGCATCGTGTTTGGCGGCAGTCTGATACGCCGGTTCAAATTCATCGAGGCTACTGACTTTGCTCATGCCAATGCTTGAGCCTTCGTGCACCGGCTTGATAATCACCGGCAGACCTAGCTCAGTGGCGACTTGGCTAAAATCGGTATCGGCATCAAGCAGACGATACGGTGCAGTCGGCAAGCCACAGCCTTGCCACAGTTGCTTGGTGCGTGCTTTGTCCATACCCAGAGCTGACGCCAACACACCTGAGCCGGTATACGGGATCTTCATCCATTCGAGCAAACCTTGGATTTGCCCGTCTTCACCACCACGACCATGCAGCACAATAAAGGCACGATCAAAGCCCTGTAGCTCGGCAATCGGACGTTCGGCTGGATCAAACGCATGGGCATCCACACCCGCGCCTTGTAGGGCAGCCAACACCGCGCCACCACTATTGAGCGACACGTCGCGTTCTGCTGAGGTACCGCCAAACAGCACGGCAACTTTGCCAAACTTCGCCTGATCCATCGACCACTCCACCTGATCATCATGTTGTGTATGGACGATCCATACACCGTTCCACAGTTGATTTGCGTCCAAATGGTTTGGACGCCTGAGCCTACCTTAGGTATACAGTTGTTGACGGGCTAAATCGTTAGACACCGCGCCAACATTTCCCGCGCCTTGAGTCAGCACCAAATCGCCCGCTTGCAAAATGCTCTTGAGCACCGGTTCAAGCTGAGTATCCACTGGCTCGACCAAGATCGGCTCGACTTGTCCACGCAAGCGAATGCTGCGCGCAAGGCTACGGCTATCGGCACCGACAATCGGCTTTTCACCCGCTGGATAGACTTCCATCAACAACAGCACATCGACCTGCGACAGCACCTCGACGAAGTCTTCAAAACAATCACGGGTACGGCTAAAGCGATGCGGTTGAAACAGCATCACCAAGCGATGATGGGGATGACTCTGACGCGCGGCTTTGATGGTGGCTTCGACTTCTTTGGGGTGATGACCGTAGTCATCGACCAATTTGACACTGCCATCACCGAGGGCAAATTCACCTTGGATCTGAAAACGCCGCCCGACACCGGTAAAGCCTTCAAGCGCACGCGCAATCGCCGCATCCGACACACCTTCATCGGTGGCAATCCCAATCGCCGCTAAGGCATTGAGCACATTGTGTAAACCAGGGATGCTCAGCACCACGGTGAGTGGCTCACGGTCACGACGCAACACGGTAAAACGGGTTTGCATGCCCATTTGCACCACATCCACTGCGCGGATATCGTTGTTGTCGGCAAACCCATAGGTCAGCACTGGACGACCTACCCGTGGCAACAACTCACGAATCACTGGATCATCGCCACACATCACCGCCAAACCATAAAATGGCAGGTTGTGCAAAAACTGAATAAAGGTGTCTTTGAGCACTTCAAAGCTACCACCATAGGTGTCCATATGGTCAGCATCAATATTGGTGACAATCGCGGCCATCGGCTGTAAATGCAAAAATGATGCATCCGACTCGTCGGCTTCGGCCACCAAATAACGACTTGCGCCTAGTGCTGCGTTGGTACCGGTACGATTGAGCAAACCACCAATCACATAGGTCGGATCAAGCCCTTCTTCGTCGAGCATACAGGTGAGCAAACTGGTGGTGGTGGTTTTGCCGTGTGTACCTGCGACGGCAATCCCATGCCGATAACGCATCAGCTCACCGAGCATCTCAGCACGGCGCACAATCGGCACATGGCGCTCAATTGCTGCTTTGATTTCGGGGTTTTCGCTATCGATGGCGGTGGAAACCACCAGCACATCCGCACCCACGATATTGGCCGCATCATGACCAATAAACACCTGTACGCCCATCTGCTCCAAGCGTGCGGTGGTTTTGCTGGCCTTAATGTCTGAACCCGACACATCATAGCCTTGGTTTTTGATCACCTCGGCAATGCCGCACATCCCTGCACCGCCAATCCCGACAAAGTGCATACGGCGAATCCGGCGCATTTCGGGGATTTCAATCAGACGGCTGACTTTTGGCTGGCTCGACATGCAATAGACTCCGCTGATAAAGGCTTAAACAGACAAAATGGCATCCACCACACAAGCGGTGGCATCGGGTTGCGCTTTGGCGCGTGCTGCGTTTGCCATCTTGAGCAAACAGGCGCGATCAAGCAGTGGCGCTAAGGCTTGGGCAAGCGACTCCGGCGTGAGACTCGCTTGAGGACACAGCAATGCCGCGTTAGCATCCGACAAATAGCGTGCATTGGCAGTTTGGTGATCATCGACCGCAGACGGCAGCGGCACAAACACCGCAGGCAAACCTGCAGTCGCCACCTCAGTCACGGTCAGCGCACCGGCACGGCAAATGATAAAATCCGCATCGGCATAAGCAGCGGCCATATCATCGACAAAGGCCAATACCTCAGCGGTGACTTGCGGTGCATTCAGGGCTTGATAACGCGCGCGCGTCTCATCGACTTGTTTTTGCCCACACTGATGACGCACATGGATGGGTGTACCGAGTAACGCTAACGCTTGCGGAATCCGCTCATTGAGGGCTTGTGCACCGAGCGACCCACCAATCACCAACACCCGAATCGCACCGGTACGCCCTTGATAGCGCTCGGCAGGCGGCGCGACGGCGCAAATCGCCGCTCGTACCGGATTACCGGTGGTTTTGACTTTTTCAGTCGAAGCAAAGGTATTGGGAAAGGCTTGGAGTACTGTGGTGGCAATCCGCGCCAGCTGCGTGTTGGTCATCCCTGCAATCGCGTTTTGCTCATGGATAATCACCGGAATACCCAGCACGCGCGCGGCCAAACCACCCGGCCCCGTCACATAGCCACCAAAGCCAGCGACTGCGTCGATCTTGAGGCTGCGCATAATGCGCATAGCAGCAAGCGTAGCGGCTAAAATCTTGAAGGGCGCTTTGAGCAAACGCAGCACCCCATTACCACGAATACCTTGAATATCAATCGGATAAAGCGGAATGCCACTAGGGCCAACCAAGCGATGCTCCATCCCCGCAGGGGTGGCGAGCCAATGCACGGCGATGCCACGCGCCCGCAGTTGCTCAGCAACTGCCAAAGCCGGAAACACATGACCGCCGGTACCCGCAGCCATCATCAAGACGTTGGAAATGCGTTTTTGCTGCACGATGATTGCTGACCCAAGCCCAAAAGAAATTTAACGACGTGGACGAACATCCCGCTCGGCACGAATAACCAAAGATCATAACCGTATTAAGACGCCGCTTTGAAGGGTAAATCAGCGGATTCTCATCAGAAATATCAGTAAAAATGTTTCAGATGGGTGCAATTCTTTGCAAAGGGAGTAATTTGCGCTTTTTTTGAGCAAAAACTCCCCTCCCCCACCACAAATTTGCGTTGTCAGCAGGACGATATCGGCTTACTGCATCCTGCAACTGCCTGCATCCTCCGTATTGGCCTCTAGTACCGTTCCGGTTACTTTTTGTCCGAGCACTTTGGCGCGTGGCGGATGGGTAATTTCGGCAAACATCTGTTTGGCGTTGGCATAACGATTACGCACAATTTTGTTGTCGTTGTCTTCAATGATCACCGGCTTGGCAATATTACAAAAGGTATTGCCTTGTACCGTGTTGTTGCGGGCGTAGTCTTGAAAATAAGTGCCTGTTTCATCAAGCGGCGTATCACCACAATCCCATTTATCAAGCTTTTTACTTTGACGGGATGCCAGCCATACACCGGTCGGCATATCGATAAAACGGTTGTTTTCAATCAGATTAAACGACGCCTCGTAAGTACGCAGCACGGCCTTACCTGTCGAAAAACGTTCACCACAGTTTTTGTATAAAAACACCCCACCTTTGGCATTGGCACGAAATACGTTATTACGGATCGTGTTGTACATTGATGAGTCGATTGCAATCGCTTCTCGGACAGGCTTTCCTCCATCTCGAAAACCATTTTGCTCAAAAGTCGAATTTTGAATGGTGGTGCGGCGCGAGTGATGCTCCAAATACACGCCTGTGCCGCCTGCACGGCGCACGGTCAAGCCATCAAGTACAACATCCTGAACATAATCATCGACGTATAGACCAGATTTTGCAGTATCTTCGATGACGACATTGGTGATTTTGACCTGCTGAGGTGCAAGCCGATAGCGCTCGTCCATCGAATATTGGAGCTTTACCGTATCGTTTCCTTGGAAATAGATCCGGATTCCAGACGTATCAAAGTTGCGAAAACGGCAATTTTTGACCGTCACATTGTTCAGCGGTGCAGAGCCATCACTCACAATCCGTAGACCAGTCAGCACCACACCACCGCCATCAATCAGCGCATTTTGGCAATCCAGATGAGTATTGCTTTGTTTAATCACAAATTGAGTATTGGTGTAGGTTTTTGGCTCAAGTTTGACATCGCCAGATAAATTGACTGTTTGTACTTTTTGAGTTTGTGGAGGTGCTGCAGTGGCACAACCCACCAGACTCAGCACCATCACACCAATCGACCAACAACAGGGGTTTGCACGATGCATTTTGCAGCTCTCACAACAGGTGTGGACTCACCTTAACGGTGGATCACGCGCCT
The DNA here is from genome assembly GCA_937952925.1 of uncultured Moraxellaceae bacterium. Classification (GTDB taxonomy): domain Bacteria; phylum Pseudomonadota; class Gammaproteobacteria; order Pseudomonadales; family Moraxellaceae; genus CALFYA01. Next base: position 5,625 of record CALFYA010000142.1, on the reverse strand, counting down.
GTCATGAGGCAAATTGTTGTGGTGTGCACGACAAACACACCATTTACGGATCACACTACGCCACTTGTGGCGGGGTCACTTTGAGCATCAATAGCCCTTTATGTTTGGCAAAATGCTGCAAGCCCTCTAGCCGTGTCGCAACGGCTTCGGCGTGTAGCCCTTGTTGTGCCAGTAATTTGACCAACAAAATATAAGCATCCGAACGCTTTTTGATGGCGAGCGAACGCCGCAAATGCTCAATTGCACCGCTCACATCCTGCTGCTCACGCGCCAACCAATCGGCTCGCTCATAGTGCCAAAGCGCACTGCTTTCAAACGGCAAGTGTTGGTCAATAAATCGATTTTCACGGACAATTGTCAGCACAAAGTCTTTGAGCACACCCAGCTCCAGCAGCAGATGCAACGATGGATGACTTGCATGTGGGACTTTCCAGACATGGGCATTGGGATAGGCCGGCAAGATCTGCTCTTCAAACATGGTGACATCCACCTTGTAGGTGGGGTCAAACAACACAAACGGCGGCTTGCTTGAAATGGGGTTGTCTTTGATTGGGCGATGATGATACGGCTCAAACTGATGAGGGCCGACATCAATATTGGGGTATTTTTTCAGGCAAGGATCGCAGGGGTTACGACAGCCTGCCGAAATCGCAGTGGCATCAATACAACCGGCAAAATAAATCGCGCAATATGCACCCAAGCTTGAGCCATAAGTAAACACCCGTTTATTGGGGATCACCGCTTTGACTGCCTCATAAAAAGCTTCAATCGATAACCCTTGATATTGAGTACGCACCGCCTGCGCGACATAAATCAAATCAAAGCCTTGTTTGAGCAAAAAATCTTGCCCAAATGGAATCGAGGTGATGGTGGTGGGCGCTGTGCCAAAGGTGATAAACATCACATCGGTCGGTTGTTTTTGCTTGAAATAAGTCACCTTGTACATCGGGTCTTCAGCGAGTACCTGATACGTGGTTTGATTTAAAATATCGTTTTTCTTTTGCTCGGCTGCGAGCTCCTTGGAATCTGGGAAGCGTGCTTGAGCCATCGCCAGTTGCTGTTTGGCTTGCTCAAACAGTCCACTTGCATGCAGCACGCGGACATATTCCCCCCAATTAAACATGGTCATTTCGTCAAGATGCTGCTCGCTCAGATACTGCCACTCGTGGCAGGCCGCCGGATAGTCATGCACAATCTCAAAATAACGCGCTTTGATCGATACCAACCGATAATGGCGGCCATGATGACGCATGGCTTGATCAAAATAACCGAGCACTTCTGCACGCTCGACAGGGTTGCGGCGGATAAACTGAATCAGTGCACTTAAAAAGCTCACATCATCAGCTAGCGCAGGCGTTTCTAATAGTTTAAAGACTTGCTGGCTCAGCTCCATCACCTTAAGCCAGTGTTTGGACGCCACCATCACCTGAATAAACAAGCGCAGTACCGATACCGACTCAGGATATGCCTTGCGGGCAAACATGCCGACCTTTTTGGCCTCATCCATTTGCTTGGTCAATACAAAGACGCGCAGTGCCGCAACAGCATCTCGTTCGTTTTGCAGGGGTTCTTGTGCCAAATATTGACGCCAGTAATTGGCTGCGGTCGGCCAGTCTTTTGCAGCAGTTGCCTCACGCGCCAATGCCAACAGATCCATGCGCTACCCTCTTTTCAATCAACAACGTGGTATACACCAAAACTCTGGAGTATACGCACGTTTTAGCGGGTCTGATGTCCCTGATACAAGGGAATCTGGAGACTAGCGGCCTTGCTCGAGTACCGCAAACAGATCATCGGCAATCGAGGTGCCAAACTGCGCATCAATCTCGCGGATGCAGGTGGGGCTAGTCACATTGATCTCGGTGACATAATCGCCAATCACATCCAGACCCACAAATACCAAGCCTTTCTCACGCAGCACAGAGCCAACTTGGGCGGCAATCGCACGATCTCGCTCAGTCAGTGGGCGGGCTTCGCCGCGACCACCCGCTGCCAAATTGCCACGGGTTTCACCGGCTTGTGGAATCCGCGCCAAACAATACGGTACCGGTTCGCCATTGATCATCAAGATGCGCTTGTCGCCATCGACAATCTCGGGGATGTACTTTTGCGCCATGATCGGCCACTGCCCCATGCCGGTCAGCATCTCCAGCGTCGAGCCAATATTGGGACTGCCGACTTGTAGGCGAAAAATCCCCATGCCGCCCATGCCATCGAGTGGTTTGACAATAATATCGCCATGCTCAGCCAAAAACTCACGGATCAAGGTTTGGCTGCTGGTCACCCGTGTGGGCACCATGAGGTCGGGGAACTGGGTGGCAAAGAGCTTTTCGTTGCAATCGCGTAGGCTTTGCGGTTTGTTGATCACCCACGCGCCTTCGCGCTCGGCCTGCTCAAGCATATAAGTGGTGTAGATAAAGCGCAGATCAAACGGCGGATCTTTGCGCATCAAAATCACGTCGTAGCTGGCGAGCCGCTCGGTTTGCGCGTCGCCCAACTGATAGTAATCTTGGCTATGTTCAAATACAGTCAAGGGCTTGATTTGCCCGTAGGCTTGGCCTTGATCAATAAATAAATCGTCTTGTAGGGCGTAACCCAAAGTATGCCCACGCCGAACTGCCGCCCACAGCATCGCCATGGTGGAGTCTTTTTTGAGGTTGATCCGTTCGATTGGATCCATAATCACGAGAACGCGCATGGTTGACCTGTACCAATGTGAGATGCACAGGAGTATAGCGAGCAATCCCCAAAAGTGTATGGTGAGGGCATTTTGCACGCTATGCAACAAAAAAGCCGACATCGGTCGGCTCAAGATGGGTTAGGCAATCCCATACTGCGCACGATACGCTTGCATCCGCTCAAGATCACCATCACGGCCTTGTTTTTTCAGATAATCCATCAAATCTGTCATGGTGATCAGCGCGTGTACCGGAATCCCAAACTCTTTTTCCACTTCTTGAATCGCCGACAGCTCACCTTGCCCACGTTCTTGCCGATCTAGCGCCACCAACACCCCTGCGACGGTTGCACCTGCTGCACTCAAGATCGACATCACTTCACGCACCGCTGTACCCGCGGTAATCACATCATCCAAAATCCACACGCGCTGACCGGCCACCGATGCACCCACCAGTACACCGCCTTCGCCATGATCTTTGGCTTCTTTGCGGTTAAATGCCCAAGGCACATTCATGCCATGCTCATGCCACAACGCAGAAGCGGTGACCGCAGCCAATGGAATACCCTTGTAAGCAGGCCCAAAAATCACACTGACGCCTTCACAAGCCATCAGCGTTTGCGCATAACCACTCGCGAGCAGCGACAAGGCTTCGCCATCGTTAAACAAGCCTGCATTGAAAAAATAGGGGCTGATACGACCCGACTTGAGGCTAAATTCACCAAATTTCAGCACGCCACGCGACAAGGCCAGCTCAATCAGGGCTTGGGGACTAAAGGGTTGAATCGCAGACATGGCGATGCTCCAGCAGGCGGTTGGATGAAAGGCGTGATGATAGCAAATGTCGGATGTGGGTACACACCAGCGGCAGCATCAGCTTTTGCTCAGAATACCCTGTCTATTCATCCATTTCTGTTGAATCACGATGCTCAGATTCCATCGACGAGCATCCGAGAACCTTGTTTTGCAAGAGTGTAATGCATCGTTTTAGTCGCCACGATCTGCTGGTTGTGCAGATCTATCAGCTCAAGGTTCAACGTATAGCGATGATTTTTTGGACATTGTTGATGCGAAATTGTCCAGTTTGGTCGTCCAATGGCTCCCTCTAGCCACACAGTGATTGGAGGGCTAACTTGCATACATGCATCTAACGCTACGATTTTTAAACGATGACGGCTCGCTTTACCAAGCTCAAGATAAAGGTTTTGTTGTTCAAATTTGATGAAAATTTGCTGACCGGCCAGATGGCTTGATATGATTCTGGGTGAATCCACACCATGCCATCGATGAGATGCAATCACCCGATCATCAGAGGTGAGTTGTGGGATGATCTGGATATCCTCCATCCGATAGACCACACTGCAAGATGCGAGCGACAAACCGATCACGATTCCAATCAAAACGAATAGATGCATAGGTCAAGGGTCATGCATGTTTGAGTTTGCCACGAATCACTGCCCATGTGGAGCGGCTGATATCAATCGCCATAATGGAAGCGGCAAGCAACCACCACCAGCTCAGTATCTGTGACCCGATAGACCAAACGATGTGAATCGCTCATCCTCCGACTCCAGTAGCCAGTCAGAGGGCTTGGGTATTTGCTGGAGTAGACAATAAATGTAGGGTTTCGATCAGGCTGTTGTAATAATCTTGCCCCATCAATACAGCATTTTCACCGTCACGACGATGGATGATGGTGATGTCGGCATCATCAATCGTCTGCTCAATCACACTTTTGAAGTTTTCACGCACTTCTAAATAATTTAAAACACGCATGGCTCACCCTCTTGTACGATTAGCTGTACAAATATAACGCATATCGTGCCATAGGGTGTTATGGGCAACAAAAAAACCCCAGAACCTTGTCGATTTTGGGGTTCATGCGCTACGGTGGGTCACCGTGGGCTAGTGTTTGGTTGAGGAGTCTACCAAACCATTAAAATAAACACATGAAAAATATAAATTAATATTCATGATAATAAATTCAATACCAACAAATATACCAACATTTTGAAAAATGCCCCCCTGTTTTTGCCTTTCCTGCTGCTTTCATGGGCTGGCCTAGCGTGTTCGGTTTGGGTGGGTGATTTTCCGATGGGTGGCGGCTGTGTTGGTCACGATTACTCAGGGCAAACCAACATAGCCCTACATAACACAAGATGCACTATGCAATATAGCCAAATGTATCTACAATGTAGATTCATTGGTAATCTATCAAAAGGGCTTGTCATGCTTTCAACGATTGCAAAATGGGGCAATAGTGCTGCCCTCAGAATCCCGTCCAACGTACTTGCCGATGTTGGTCTAAAGGCAGGTGATGCTATTGATATGGTGGTTAATCCCGATCACACGATTACTCTAAAGCCTGTACGCAAACAAAAGCCACGGCTTGCCGATCTGTTGGCGGCTATCACTCCTGAAAACCTGCCAGATGATCAAGACGATGCACCACGGGGTTCTGAGCAATGGTGAAGTATTCCGCGCCTGATCGTGGTGATGTGATTTGGTTGGACTTTACGCCACAAGCTGGTCGCGAACAGGGCGGTCGCCGTCCTGCCCTTGTCCTGTCACCAAAAGCGTATCACCAAAAGACAGGCCGTGCTGTGGTCTGTCCGATCACCTCACAAGTAAAAGGCTATCCGTTTGAAGTGGCATTACCTGAGGGGCTGGCGGTTGGTGGTGTGGTGTTGTCAGACCATGTGAAGAACCAAGATTTAGCGGCTCGAAATGCTGCGTATGCATGTACCGTTCCTGAATCAGTGCTGTTGGATGTTACTGACCTAATAAACGAAATAATTAACCCATAAAGCAAAAAGCCCCCGACTGGGGGCACGCCTTCACTGATACCGTTCCCGAATCGCCCTGCCACTCACATGCACTTCTAAGCATTGCGCTTGTACCAGCAGCAAGATGGTGTCTTGGCATTGCTGCTCATCCCATTGCAGGTA
>CALFYA010000141.1 GCA_937952925.1 uncultured Moraxellaceae bacterium | reverse complement strand
GACCCTTTTTATGCTCCTCATATACAACTTGGAGGTCGGAATTTTCATTAATACTTTCAAGAGAAGGCAGTAGCACTCTTCTTTTAAATTCCTTGTAAAGACTATACTCATCGGAAAGTCCTAACCTGTACTTAAGCTCCACTAGAGTTATGGTAAGCTTTCCTACCTTTCTCCATTGCGCACAGATTTCGTATATTCTCATAGCGTATGCACTATTCATCTTAGCCACTGCCGCCAGACTGAATTTTGTGTACTCTCTTTCAAGATTAGAGATATACGGAATAATAAATTGAGAAAAAGAGAATTTTACACACCCCTCACCTTCATGGTATGTAATAAATGATACCCATCGGGTTTGTGTGTACGGTAGCTTCTTTTTTCCTTCACCACTGGGGATACTAAAAAATATTGATCGTTCATATAGTTTCTTCGCTATCTCTACAAGGTAATCATATGTACTTTTTTCATCCACGCCATATGCTTTGGCAAAATCTTTGGCATTTACAGTGAAAACTGTATCCGCACTGATCACAGTCCCACGTTTAATCTGCTCCAGCGCCTGCAAAATCAAACGAGTTTCGTTGAGAGTCAGACTGTAACTAGATTGAACCAGCATGTTCGCTTTAACAATATCACTGCTTTTTTCAACCTTTTGCAGATCACTACTCATAGATGCCTTCCCCGTAAATTCTAAATCGGTTTTCTCAAGATCATATTGATCATAGTTTCATCAAAAACTGACTAATCATACATCAAAAGGTGTACTGAATCAACTTTGGTACACTTTTAACCGCGAATCTGTACACCAATATCATAAACGATTGAATATAAACAATAAAGTTAATTTAAAAATCGAATAATCAAAAGAACATTAAAAATAAAAAATATTAATATCAATAATTTATCAAAAAAGCTGAGATGATACATTTCTCCTCAAGGTGTATAAGAAGACATCTTGGACACCTATATTTTTTCAGAACCTACCAAAAAAACATAAACCATTGATAAATAATTCTTTTTAAAACTAAACATTTAATATAAATATTTAATTTCAACAAACAAAGGTGTACAAGAGTTTCTTTAAGTCACTTTTAACCGTGAATCTGTACACCTTTGCATAAAAAACTATATTTATCAGTAGTTAAGATCAGATATGGTACAAACCGTGAATCTGTACACCTGTGACCGTGAATCTGTACACCTGTGACCGTGAATCTGTACACCTGTGACCGTGAATCTGTACACTTATAACCGTGAATCTGTACACCTGTGACCGTGAATCTGTACACCTATAGACGTGTAAACCTATGATTTTAATTTAAAAAAACGGTGCTAAATCTTTTAAATGTCTTTAAATCTATTAAATACTTTAAATTTAAAGCAGATTTTTTAGGTGTACTCGAAGAGCTTCTGTCACCTTTGGCACTACCACAACACTAAGTTGTGATAGTGTCTAGACCATCACCCTTGTTTAGCCCAATCGAGTTTTCACCATATCAAGAAACAGTTTTGAACCCTTAGACTCAAGAAACTCCAACAGCAGATTGATTTGCTCCTCATCAAGCCCCAATTTTTCCAACATGCCAATCACATCATCAGCCTTGATCATGCCGTAAGGGGTCATGAAATCAGTGATGGCGAATGATTCAAAGTCATTACCAAGAGTTTTTAGGCGATTTTCAGGAGTTTTTGTATCGCCATGTAGGGGGTGTACCATCAACATCATCAGAAAGGCTTTCTATGCGATTCTGTGCGTTTCTAGAGGGTGCTGTGCTAGAGATCGGGCTGACCTCTAGGGGTTGGGGTGACTTAGAACCTTTTGGATCTGAAAAAGCGACTTCTGATGCACCAACATGACTGTCCTCTGAACTTTTAGAAGGCTGTTCTGTGCTCTCCAAAGCTTCATCAAAAACTTTCTGAGGGGAGCTATCAACATGAACTAACGAGCTGGATTCAGTGACAGACTGATCACTAACTGAATCAGGCGTTAAATTAGTCGTGTCTTGCTTGAGCTGACGAACCAGTTTTTGTGTGATTGGCTCACCTGAGCTAAGTAAGCTGTTGATTGCATCAGGAGTCTTTTCAAATAGGCTAATCAGCAACTTAATGGTTTCCGCTCCTCGCACAATTCCAGCTTTAACAGCATCCAGAATGACTTGAGGGGCTGTGTGCAAGTTCTTGTGCCGACTAACCCAAGATGCACCCTTGCCTAACCTATCTGCAATATCCTGCGTGGTTAAACCTTCAGACTCAGCTCGCTCAATAAATAAACTAATTTCCAATTCGTTTAAATCTTCACGCTGAATATTTTCGACCATTTGCGCAAACATATCGTGCTGCGTGTTAAGCAACACTGATACTTCTCGCAGACCTGCAACCAAACAAGCTCGATAACGTCTCGCACCATGATTGATGAGATATTTTCCTTCGAGATCTGGGTGTGGCTTGACTGAAATGGGAGACAATAAACCTTGTTGGCGAATAGAGTCCGCTAACTCTTGAATAGATTGTTCGTCAAAAATGTGGCGGACGTTTGAGGGGTCTTCAACCAATAGCTGAATGTCGATTTTAAGTGCCTCGGTCGGTTTTGAAGTCTTGCCTTTAGCAGCAAGACTACTCATGTTCAGACCACTAAGCGCCTTTCCTGTTTTCCCAACCATTTTACACCCCCATTACGTCATCTAAAATGCTTTCAAAAATAGGCTTGATGATTTTTGAAACTTCCAAATGAGTGGAATTGTCTTTCATTTGCCAGACAGGTAAATTAAAGCTAGCACTCATACCAATCACTTGACGTTCTGGAATATAGGCTCCATCACGATAAAGGAGGTGAGAGTATTCGCTTTTCAGATTTTCCAGTATTTCGGCTTGTGCCTTATCATTGCTCTTAACACGACTTGGCAACATTCCCAAAAACTCAAGATCTGGGTTTAAATCCTCTTTTAGGTTGGTGATAGTTTGTATAATGGATTGGATTCCATTAACAGAAAAAGAACTTAGCTCAAAAGGTGCTAATAAATAATTTGATACGACCATTGGTGCAATTTGTAGAACACTCATTACTGGTGGAGTGTCGATAATTACAACATCAAACATGCCATGCAGTTTTTCAAAATTTTGAATAAAATTCTCAAGACTGCTTTTTTCAACATCAGCTAGATCTAATGTCCCTGCTGCAAGTGTAATTCCAGTTGCACCAGTTAAGACAGGAAAATCAGTGCCAAATAATTGCACTGCATCAAACTCCTGTTGGGCAATATCTCTGAGAAAGTTACTGCTGTTACCTTGGGTATCTGTTTCGATAAACAATACCCGTAAGCTTTTTTCTTGAGCCAAACAAGCAAGATGCGCTGCAATCGTTGATTTGCCTACGCCACCTTTTTGATTGCTAATGGTGAGAATCTTCATGCTTGCTCTCCAGTTGTGGGGGATGCCACGTTTTGCTGTTGATCCAACATCTCCTGTAGCTTCTCAGCAACAAGCGCTTCAATTTCACTCTTGAAGTCGGCAGGAACGCGAACATCAAGAACAACCCAATTGCGTTTCTCCGAGTTGGCGAGAAACTTTAGACAGATGTCTCGTACACGTTGGTACGTCATCTGGTGCTCTTTAGCAACATCAGAGCACCCCTTTCCATCAACTAACACCGCCTGAGCAATGTTAATGGTCTTTTGGGCAATTGGCTTAGAACCAGGTTTTTTCTCAGCCAGCACTTGCTGGACAACATTATCGAACTCATCAAAGGTGAGTGCGCCAGAGTAAACAATCTGCATTTTTCTCAAACGTGTAATACGTGGTAAGGGTGGACGTCCCATAATTTTCACCTTCATGCCAATGGCCTGTTTAACGGTTATCCAAACAACGCTTGCTTGAACGAAAAGAATATAACATTTATTTTAGTTTATGTAAATATTTATATTAATATTTATAGGTAAAAATACAAAAAAAGATAGCCTAAGCTATCTTTTTTGAAAAGATTGATTTATTAAATTAGCGACTCAATTGTCGCGCTTGAAACAGTGTTAAATGCCAAACAATTTCCACGATCAAATATTGATAAAACCCGACGAGCTTCATCTTTCTCAGCTTGATCTTTAGATGTGTTGATAATGTTATTTAAATGAAGAATGATGTTGTTAAGGTTAAAGTAGTTTATGCCTTGATAGTCAGCGGAATATAATTTCCCGTCAACCATAACTACGCCTTCAAAATCTGTGTAATATGGAACTTGATAGGAAGACGATGTTTCTACATATGCCCACTGAATACCCGACCAGACTCCAGTCCGAACAATCTTTTTTCCAACAAGGTTGCTTGACTTGATGGATTCGTTTTCAATGCTGACCCATTCGTCTACTGACTTCACGTCAGATAATACATTCCTTGGTTCTTTTCTAAAGGATATGAATGGGAGATTATAAGATATTTTTTTAATGCTCATACATGTTGAGCCACTAGGGAATGTGATGTTAGACGTGGCAATCTGCTGAAGCTTTGGCTCATTGATTACCATGTTTTCACGAGTTGAATCTTTGGTAGGCGTGATAAAAATATTGGCCTTCTTTCCACTGAGGTTAAGTAGTTCATACTCAAGAGTTACAGAGATAGGGGAGCTTCCCTGTACACTTTGCGATAAGGTCGTAAGGGTGCCAAGCGTATTTTTGCTGATCGTTGGTTGGTCATCAGCATTCGCTTTGTAGCGAAAAATTCCTCCAGTTGTCAGTCGATACTCATCTGAATTGTCTTCTGCAATTGGCTGAAAGTTTGCCGACTGATAGAGTGTTTTTTCAGAGTGATTAATTTGATTATTAACAATAAACATTGAGTCTTTAATCAGTTGATAGGCTTTGATAGATCGAGTGTATTGCTGTGAAACTGGATCAAAGTTTTCATCTGCATTTGTCTCAAACGAGAACGAGCTGTACTGTGATAGATCGAGGGGCTGTTCTGCTACAGGATTGCCTGAAGAGTTACTACCACCGCCGCCACCACCACCACCACAAGCGGTCAGAAGAAAACATGTCGATAACGTCACAAAAAAGGATGTTCTTTGCATAATAAACCTATAGTGTGTATGATCTGATAGATCCTTACATCTAGATTGGATTGATGTTAAGGGTTTTTTATTATAACCTAGAAGTCAGGTTATTGGAATTAAAAAAGGTCGATTTATGAAATCTTTAATTAATTTATTGTGGCTTCCCATTTTTTTGTGTCCAATTCATGTTTGCGCTGATTCCTTGGATCAGCTTCATGAAAAGGTATATAAAAATATGTCGTCTAATAACATTTCTGATAAAGGCTCTAATGATGTTGAGTTTTTTATTTCTCACCCAAGTTTAGAAAGTTTTAATAAATTGGAGGAGAGTGCAAGAATGGGATCTGCTTCTGCTCAATATACTCTTGGGTTAGAGTATCTGAAAGAAAAATCTTTGTGGGTTAAATATAATTCAAGTGCGGCTTTATTCTGGTTTAAGAAAGCGGAAGTAGGTGGAGAAGTTTGGGCTAAGATGCAAATTGGTTTTATGTATCTTACAGGTCTAGGTGTTCCACAGGATTACAAAAAAGCCTTAAAAATATTAGAGGATGCATCTAAAGATGGAAGTCCACGCGCTAAATATTATTTAGCAAGGATGTATTTAAGTGCTCAAGGAGTTGATCTTGATGCCCAAAAAGGATTAAATTATTTAATTGATGCGGCAAACTTAGGGGATTCAGACGCGATTGGAGATTTGGGTCTTCTGTACGAGAATGGAAGTATTGTCCAAAGGAGTTTGGTAAACGCATATGGATTATATAATCTGTCACTAGCTATTCGTTATAGCAAGATTAATCCTTCATATCAAAGAAGAGAAAAAATAATTAAAATTTTAAGTAAGGATGATATCTTGCGTGGACAAGAGTTGACTACCAAGCTCTCTACATTATCTCGATTTAGAGAACTGGTTGACCAGAATGACTTGAAGTAACAGCAGGATGATGGTAGGGACGAGCTGTCTTGAGCTTACAGCTTCCGCTAAGCACTATTAGCGGAAATTATAAAAAGAATAACAATGAACTAGATGATCTCTGCCTATGCTGCCTGTAACAAAATTTAATGGCTTGAGGTTGTCTGTTTTTTAGGTACTATTTATATCGATTGAATCGCTAATAAGCCAAATGGATTGAAATTGAGCACATTATCAGCACATCAAGCACGTTACTTTGCGTGGGAGCTTTCTCGCCGTCGAGCAGCATCAGAGCAAGATCGATTGGCTACGTCTCTGTTTGATGCACATGTAGACGTTAATCCTCATCAAATTGAAGCAGCACTGTTTGCACTTAATAACCCCTTAAGCAAGGGCGTTATCCTTGCAGATGAAGTTGGTTTGGGTAAAACGATCGAGGCCGCATTGGTTTTATGCCAACTGTGGGCAGAGCGTAGGCGTCGTCTGTTGGTGATTTGTCCTGCGGCACTGCGCAAGCAATGGGCGCAAGAGCTACAAGATAAGTTTAACCTACCCACGCAAGTCTTAGATTTAAAGACATGGAATATGGCACGCCAGCAAGGTGTGTATGATCCCTTCAATCAAGATAAAATATCTATTGTGTCTTATCCGTTTGCTGTTCGTATGGAGCTTGCTATTGGACACATTCCTTGGGATTTAGTGGTACTAGATGAAGCCCATCGCCTCAGAAATTCACATCGCACCAGTCATAAAGCAGGTAGTAGCCTCAAAAAATCTCTAGCAGGCCGTAAGAAAATATTGCTCACCGCTACGCCTCTGCAAAACTCTTTGATGGAGCTATATGGTCTGACATCAATGATTGATGAGCATATTTTTGGTGATGAAAAGTCTTTTAGAGCACGTTTTAGTCAGGCAGACAGTGATCTGCAAAAACTTAAGACGCGCCTACAACCCTTCGTCCAAAGGACTCTGCGTAAAGATGTACTTGAATACGTACCGTATACCAAACGCCATGCGATCACCATTCCGTTTGCGCCTAATGATGCTGAGCAGCGTCTTTATGAACAGGTGAGCACCTATTTACAGCGTGAGTTTAGTTATGCGTTTCCTCAACAGCAAAAGCATTTGATTGCGTTAGTGCTGCGTAAGCTATTGGCTTCCTCTACGCCTGCCGTTATTTCGACTCTTGAGGCAATTCGAGATCGGCTAAGACAAAAGCTGGATCAGCAAACCCTAGATGAGGAGTGGCTATCTCACCTTGTTGAAGATGATGAGTTAGATGAGGAGTTGTTGGATGATATTGAGCTATCTGATACAAGCCAAGACATTGATTGGGATTTATTACAGCAAGAAATCAAAGAAATAGACCAATATATCGAGCAAGCGAAAAAAATTGGTGAAGATCGCAAATCCTACGCCTTGCTACAAGGTATTCGTGTTGGGTTTGAGCGGATGCAGGAGATGGGCGCAAGACAAAAGGCCGTTATTTTTACCGAGTCTAAACGTACACAAGCCTACTTGGTCAGCTTTTTAGAAGCGCATGGTTTTGTGGGTAAAGTGGTCAGTTTTAGTGGAGATAACAATAGTCTAAGCACAACAGGAATTTACCAGCGTTGGCTTGCACGTTATCAAGGGAGTGATCGTGTTACAGGCTCATCTGCGATTGATCGGCGTACAGCACTTATTGACTATTTCCGTGATGAAGCACAAATCCTGATTGCAACAGAGGCAGCAGCTGAAGGCGTCAATCTACAGTTTTGCTCGTTAGTCTTAAACTATGATCTGCCATGGAATCCTCAACGTGTTGAACAACGAATTGGTCGCTGTCACCGTTACGGTCAAGCGTTTGACGTGGTCGTGGTCAACTTTTTAAATGAACGTAATGCTGCAGATCAGCGTGTACTTGAACTTTTAACTGATAAATTTCAATTGTTTGATGGCGTGTTTGGTGCATCTGACCATGTATTAGGACAAATTGAAAAGGGGATGGACTTTGAACAGCGGATTGCTCAAATTTATGATCAGTGTCGCTCGCCGGAGGAAATTGAGCAAGCTTTTGCTCAATTGCGTAATGATCTAGAGCACCATATTAATCAGAAGATGCAACAGACACAGGCTCTTTTGATTGAACATTTCGATTCAGATATTCATGACCTACTGAAGATCCAAAAACAGCGTGCTGAGGATCAACTGGATCGAATCAGTCGTCTGTTTTGGGCTGTTACTCAATATGCTCTACATCCATATGCTAGTTTTGATCCGGCACACTTGAGTTTTATTCTTAAAACATCTCCACTATTACAGACTGAAGTTGGCAATTATCAATTATTACGCAAAGGAGAAAGCCTGCCTGAACATGCGCATGTGTATCGACTCACACATCCTTTAGGTCAGTACGTGATTGAGCTTGCGAGAAATCTAGACACTCCCATTGCTCATCTAACGCTGCACTATACTGGACATCAGCCCAAGATTTCTGCATTGCAGCCTTGGGTCGGGCAGTCTGGCTGGCTGGCTGTTAGTGTGTTGACGCTTGAGAGTTTTGATGTGGAAGAACATCTGATCCTAACGGCAATCAGCGATACGGGCAGCGTGTTAGATCATGAATTGACGGATAAATTGTTGAGCTTACCTGCAAGTACAGCATCTATTGACGTCACCGCTCCCAAACAGCTTGTCGATCAAGTTGAGCATCAACGTCAGGTCAAACTCACTCAAGCATTGGCGGATAATGACCGTTTTTTTCAACGTGAACGTGAGAAGCTTGAGCAATGGGCAGAAGATCGCTTGTTGATGGCAGAAAAAGCCTTAGAAGATGTCAAAATTAAGCTACAAAGCTTGAAACGGCTGTCCCGTCAGGCCATTAGTATTGAAGAAGTGCAACAGCTTCAAGATCAAATTAAGGCGACTGAACGTGAGCAACGCAAGATGCGCCAAGAGATTTTTGATGTGGAAGATGAGATCGAAACCCGACGCGATGCATTGATTGATGCGCTCAAACAGCGTTTGCACCGTGCTAGTCGCTTTGAACAGTTGTTTATGATTCGTTGGACACTGGTTTGACTGCTGCTTTTTAGCACAAATTCTCAGAAACAAAACTTGGGAGTTGGGCATCTATCGCGTATCTTGTTCGGTTGCGCGTTTTTATCCTGCTTCACGCCAAGTTGCTGGATGCACCACCACAAGGATACCTGTCACATGAGCCAATTTGCTGCCCTGAATGCCAAACTCAAAGAAATTTTTCAGATTGATCGGCCTGATCTGGATTTTGGGGTGTATCGCATTCTAAACGCGCGTAGCCAAGAGATCAGTGACTATTTGGACAACCGCCTTAAGCTGAAAATTAACGAGATTTTAAGCCAGTCGAATCAAGCCAATACCGCACAGCTTCAGCAAGAGCTACAACAGGCCGAGCAGCAGGCCAAAGCACTGGGCGTAGATCCTGCGCTGATTCCCAAGGTGCAAGAGTTACGCAGCCAAATTGCCGCAGCCAGTGCAGGCAGCAGCGGCGACCAAAATACGGTATTTAGCCATTTGCTGACCTTTTTTAGCCGCTACTACGACAACGGTGATTTTATTAGCCAACGTCGCTACAAAGGCGACACTTATGCCATTCCGTATGCGGGCGAAGAGGTGATGCTGCACTGGGCCAATAAAGACCAGTACTACACCAAGTCGGGTGAGGCGTTTAGCAATTATCGCTTTACCTTGGCGGATGGTCGTGCGGTGTTGTTTAGACTGACCGCAGCAGACACGGCACGCGAAAACCGCAAAGACAACAATCAAGACCGGCGTTTTGTGTTGCTGGAGGCGCACACGCGCACTTTGATTGATGATGAAGGCGATGAGTACGAAGAAAGCCTACAGCCGCTCACATTGGAAAACGGTGAGTTGGTGATTCGGTTTGAGTATCAGGCGGTGCCCAAAGGCACCAAGCAAGAGGCGCTCAATCAAACAGCATTTGAACGCATTGTGGCCGATGCAAAGGCAATAGATGATCTGGCTGATTTTGTAGAGGGTTTACTGGCGCGTGATCCAACCGAGAAGCAGCCGCACCGCACCGTGCTTGAGAAGCATTTGAGCGTGTATACCCAGAAGAACACGGCGGATTATTTTATTCATAAGGATTTGGGCGGGTTTTTGCGGCGGGAGCTGGATTTTTATATCAAAAATGAAGTGATGCATTTGGATGATGTGTCTGCGGCTGAGACTTTTGCCGACATTGAGCGCAAGTTGCGGATGATTCAGTGTATTCGGGCGGTTGGTTTGGAGTTGGTGGGCTTTTTGGCCAGTCTGGAGGATTTTCAGAAGTCGCTGTGGCTGAAGAAAAAGTTTGTGGTGGCGACTGATTATTGTGTGACGCTCGACCGTGTGCCGTCTGAATTGTATGCGCAAGTTGCTGAGAATGCGGCGCAGTGGCAGCAGTGGGATGATTTGGGCATGCGGGTTGCCAGCAGTGCAGGCGATTTGTTGGATGATGGTGCGCTTTGGGGGACGGTTGAGTATTTGCAGCGGTATCCGTTTTTGATGGTGGATACGCGGTTGTTTGCTGCCGATTTTAAAGCGGCGTTGTTGCGGGCGCTGGATGATTTGGATGAGCAGTGTGATGGTGTGCTGATTCATAGTGATAATTTTCAGGCGTTGAATCTGTTGCAAGAGCGTTATAAAGAGCAGGTGAAGAGTATTTACATTGATCCGCCTTATAATACTTCGGCTTCAGAGATTATGTATAAAAATAGCTATAAGCATTCATCTTGGATGAGTTTGATAAATAATAGAATTGAAGTTAGTAGGTCATTATTGAATTACAATACAGGTGTTTTATGCTGCACAATTGAC
>CALFYA010000140.1 GCA_937952925.1 uncultured Moraxellaceae bacterium | reverse complement strand
AAAGCAACACATCTCAATGCGTTATTAGAGCAAATTGACCATATTGAATCATTGCTGCATTGCATATTCGCTGTATTATGATTTGGCTGAGCATCTTATGACGATACTATCTAGGGTCTGTTGACATTTCATGCGTGAGCCGCGTTGCTTGGCAAATGTGACAACGAGGGCTGGTGCGATTTTACCAGCAACCTTCTCGCAGCATAGCTGCTCGCCTTGCGATACGGCAAATGAGGCATATATGCCGCAAGACGTAGCGCAGCGTAGTGGCTTTGCTTAACCGTATCTCAGGGACATGACGATTTTTTGCCGCTACTGCGTTGCATCTTGCTCGCTTAGAGTGACTAAGCCGCACAAGCTGCGCCTTGTATCGTCTAAAAAATCGTCTATGGCGCGACCACGACTGAAACATCACCAGACCCTAGACACATCACCTTGAAGACCAAGGTCTTTTTTATGAAAAACCCACCACTGGTGCTGATTGGCGGATCATTTGACCCTATTCATCTGGGGCATTTGTGGATGGCGGACGCGGTTGCGCAGCTGCTACCCACGGCATGCATCAAGTTTTTACCCACCGCAGGCTCACCACTCAAACACACCCAAACGTCCGCCAAACATCGGCTCGCCATGTTACGCCTTGCACTCCGCGACACGCCCTATCAAATTGATCGACATGAAATTTACAAAAAACAGCCCATCTATACGGTCGATACCTTACAGCAGATTCGCCACCAACTCGGCGCAGATCGCCCACTGATTTTTGTGATCGGACAAGACAGCCTTGAGTCGTTAGATCGCTGGAAAAATTATCAACACCTATTGGTCTACAGTCATTTTTGGGTGTTTCCACGCTCAAGCATCAGTCAGCCTTACAGAGTGCCCCCCACATTTGAATCACGCTACACACAGCAGCCTGACCTGCTCACCCAAACCGCAGCGGGTTTGATTTATCTTGACCAACGCACACCACCGTGTATTAGCAGTACAAAAATTCGTCAACATCTTGCAACAAGTCGCCCCCTCGTACCCAAGCGAATTTGGGAGTATAATCAGAGTGCCTTATTGTATGGATCTACATCCTCATATGAATATTGAACCTTCTACGGGTCACTCAAATTCTTCTCCTGCCGGTCTTGGCAAACGCACACAACCTGCGTCAGTGCATCAGCCTGACCAAGCCGCCGCTGATATTCAGGCGTGCATCGACGTGGTTCGCCGCGCACTCGACGATGTCAAAGCACAAGAAGTGGTACAGCTCGACGTGCGTGAACTGACCAATGTGGCTGATACCATCGTGATTGCCAGTGGCACCTCCACCCGTCATGTCAAAGCCCTTGCCGACAATGTCGCCGAAGAAGCCAAAAAAGCCGGTTTTCGCCCGCTAGGCATGGAAGGCGAGCGTGACGCCGAGTGGATCTTGGTGGACTTAGGCTATGTGGTCGTCCATGTCATGCTGCCCACCGCCCGTCGCTTTTATGATCTCGAAAGCCTGTGGAAGCCTGCCGGCAACACACGCCACAATTAAATCAGCACATGCTGACAAGACGGGTCATCTGACCCGTTTTTTATTGATGTTGGAAGACTTATGAAACTCAAATTGGTCACCATTGGGCAAAAAATGCCAGACTGGGTGCAAACCGGCTATGACGACTACGCCAAACGGCTACAAACCCTGCTGCCTGTTCAACTGATCGAATTACCGATGGCAAAACGCGGAAAATCCGACTCCGCCGCCGATATCCACAAGTTTTGCCAGATCGAAGGCCAAGCCATTTTGCAGCACGTCAGCCCGCGTGATCGCTTGATCGCGCTTGAAGTCGGTGGTCGCAACCTATCGACCGAAAAGCTCTCGACGACGCTCAAAGATTGGATGCTTGAAGGCCAAGATGTGGTGCTGGCGATTGGTGGCCCCGATGGTCTGTCCGATCAAGTCCGCCAACAGGCCGAGTGGCATTGGTCTCTGTCGCCGCTGACGTTGCCGCATCCGTTGGTTCGTGTCATTGTGATTGAGCAGTTGTATCGGGCGATGAGCATCCTCAAAGGTCACCCGTATCACCGTGCCTAGTTTGGTTTTGCTACACAGTTGATCAAGCAAATCTGATGATTCACGCTGGTTTTTGACCGCAAAATAACATCAACGACTCCAAGGATCTTGCGATCATGACCACTGCGACGCTCCCTGCCCTGTTTATTTCGCATGGTGCCCCCACGCTGGCGCTAGAAGGCGGGGCGGTGGGTGCAGCGCTGCAACGTGTTGCGCACAATCTGCCACGCCCCACCGCGATTGTGGTGATGTCGGCACATTGGGAATCGCATGAAATCGAAGTGTCGAGCGGTCATCGCCCCGAAACATGGCACGACTTTCGGGGCTTTCCCGCACCACTGTATCACATCCGCTATCCGGCACTCGGCTCACCTGAACTTGCCGAACAGGTGATTGAGCTGCTGGCTGTTGGTGGATTGACCGCGCATCCCAACGCCTTGCGTCCGCGTGATCATGGTGTGTGGGTGCCCCTGCTGCATCTGTATCCTGAAGCCGATATTCCGGTCATTCAAATTTCGATTCCGATTCACTTCAAACCGAGTCAATTGCATTATTTGGGTGAGCTCCTTGCGCCCCTACGCCATGAGCAAATGTTGCTGATTGGCTCAGGCAGTATTACCCATAATTTGGCTGAACTGTCGTGGCAAGCCAGCGATGACCAACCACCTACATGGGCAAGTCAATTTCGCAATTGGGTGGTGCAACGTCTTGCTCACGATGAACGCGATCAGCTGTTTGACTGGCAGCAGCACGCGCCATTTGCCCAGCGCAATCACCCCACCGATGAACATTTACAACCGCTGTTTTTTGCTGCGGGGGCAGGTCAGCGGTTTTCGTTGGTGCACAGTAGTTTTATGCTCGGTGCGCTTGGTATGGACATTTATCGGTTTGATTAAACGGATGGTGTATGCTTGATCTGATAGCAAATCTCTACCATCATGCGCCCGCTGTGGACAAACGAGATGGCGTATGACTGATTTGATTGCCTTACTTGATGCCGAACTACCCCAAACGCAGTGTGGCTTGTGTGGTCATGTCGATGGCTGTTTGCCGTATGCAACAGCGATGGTTACGCAGCAAGAAGCCGCCAATTTGTGTGTACCCGGTGGGCAGCCGGTCGCGGATCGCTTGGCGGAGCTGCTCGGTCGTGATTCACTCGCCGTTGCACCAAGTGACTGGCCGATTGCAGCAGATGGTCGTCCACAGCGGATGCTTGCCGTGATTCGTGAAGACGAATGCATTGGCTGCACCAAGTGTTTGGTGGCTTGTCCGGTCGATGCGATTGTGGGCAGTGGCAAAGTCATGCACAGTGTGATCAGTAGTGACTGTACGGGGTGTGAGCTGTGTATCCCGCCCTGTCCGGTTGATTGTATTGATCTGATCCCCAATCCTGTCGTGCCTAGCACAGCACAACAGCGCCAACAACAAGATCAGCTACGCACGCGCTATCAGCAGCACTTGGCGCGCCAGCAAACCACCGCAGCCACTCGCCCGATTTTATCCGCCAAACAAAGTACGCTCGCGGCAGCCCCAACACTCAACCTGCCCACACAGCAAGATCCACAGGTGATGGTCAAAATGGCAACCCTGCGCAGTCAAATCAATAAACTGCAAAAACAATTGCGTACGTATCCCGATGACTCAAGCCGCCAAGCCCAATTGGCTGATTTGCAAGCACAGCTTGATGCCTTGTCGGAGTAAGCCATGCTCAAGCCCAAGCAAGTGATTGATTTTTTTGAACGACTCAAAGCCGAGCGGCCTGAGCCACGCACGGAATTGGTTTATGCATCCCCATTTGAATTGCTCATTGCGGTGATTTTGTCGGCACAAGCCACCGATGTAAGTGTCAACAAAGCCACCAAGCCCTTGTTTGCGGTGGCGAATACCCCAGAAGCTATCTTGGCGCTAGGCGTCGAGGGTCTCAAGCGCTATATCAAAACCATTGGCCTATACAATGCCAAGGCTGAGAACATCATCAAAACGTGTCAAATGCTGATTGAGCAACATGGCAGCCAAGTGCCACAAACCCGTGAAGCCCTGCAAGCGCTCGCCGGTGTCGGTCGCAAAACAGCCAATGTGGTGCTCAATACGGCGTTTGGACAACCCACCATGGCGGTGGATACCCATATTTTTCGGGTCAGCAACCGCACCGGACTCGCCCCCGCCAAGACGGTGGATGCTGTTGAACGTGAGCTGTTACGCGTGATTCCATCGGCTTACATTATGGATGCACACCACTGGCTGATTTTGCATGGTCGCTATACCTGTAAAGCCAGACAACCGCAGTGTGAACATTGTCCGGTCTATGATTTATGTCAGTGGTCAGACAAACCTATGGCGCCGCAGGGTTAGTACTATTGGTCTGCTCAGTCACTTCAAACATCATGCGACGATTGAGCCACCGACCATACGGTGTGACATTTTCGGCCATCGGTTGGCGCTGACCACGACTATCGACAGACAACTGCTTGGCAAGCACGCCTTGCGCAATCCAAAATGCTTGTAAGGCTTGCGCACGCTGCAATGCAATCTCCTCAGCATAATCGGCGGCACCGAGTAACTCGGTGTGTCCGATGATCTTGATCTGATACTGAGGATATTGTTTGAGGGATTGTGCTACGCGGATCAACGCAGGCTGTTGTGCCACAGGAATCACGCTACTGTGCGGCTCAAACACCAAAGGCAACGCATTTAACACCTCCAACAGATCAGCTGAGCGCCATGTTGGTTGCTGTGCCAAACGCTCAAGATGCGCAGACATCAATTGCTCACGCTGCATCAGCGCTTGGGCTTCGTCTTGCCACGCCAACGGTGCCAGCGTAAACGCTTGGCCGGTAAACTCAGCAATCGCCAAACGGATATTATCGACTTCTTGTGGGTCTGCCCCACTGATCACAATCGAACCTTCTTGAGCGTGATCAATGTGTTGTGGCATTAAGGCATTGATGTTGAGTGCAATCATCATATTCGGGCGATCTTTGATCATGCCCACCACCCGCTCAAACACCTCAAGATCAATCAATGTGGTTTGATAGCCTTGTTGCACCAAGACTTCGCAATTTGCCGAAAAAAACACCGTTGCGATGCGTTGTAGCAACATTTGCTTGAGCAACTCATCCCCCACAATGCCCTGACAACCCACCAACTGCCCTGTCTCGTCCGTGACGACACTCCACTGTGCCGGATACCATCGGGATTCGGGCTGAGGGTCATCTATTTGGCTATGGGGTTCGGGTAAGGGAATGGGGCGAGCGGGCGGTGTGGGTGGGTCTTGATGCTGTGCAACAAGCACGACAACGATCAGCACAACCACGGCAACAAGCACGGCCAAACGGACATACCCTTGCTGAAGATGAGGATTAAGCCGAATTTTTGGTTGTTGTGGCGGCTGATTTGGCTGCACCCCACTCTCCCACAATTGAATCAATCAATAGCAGTGATGATGGCGAGGTTGTCAATGTTTTGCAGTGGGCGCTTTGTATCGTGTCAGTAGATATCGCGCAAAAGACCATGGCTACCCACCGTGGTGGATAGCCAGTCTGTGCCTTAGCGATCCAAAATGGAGAGCAGCTTGGCTTTGACGTTGTCGATTTGGTCAGTACCATCAATTTTGTCATAGCTTGGCGCATTTTCGCCCGACGCTGCACGACCTTGATAAAAACCAACGAGTTGCTCGGTTTCGCGGTGATACGCGGTCAAACGCTTGAGGATGGTTTCTTCAGCATCATCAGGGCGTTGAACCAATGGCTCACCGGTTTCATCATCCACACCTTCGACTTTGGGCGGATTGTAGACGACGTGATATACGCGACCTGAGGCCGGATGCTGACGACGACCCGACAAACGCTTGACGATCTCAGCATCTGGCACATCAATCTCGATCACATGATCAATACTGATACCCGCCACTTCGAGCGCTTCAGCTTGTGGAATTGTGCGGGGAAAGCCATCAAAAATACAGCCGTTGACACAATCTGGCTGCGCAATCCGCTCTTTGACCAAGTTGATGATCAGATCATCAGACACCAAACCGCCTGCGTCCATCACACTTTTGGCTTGCAACCCTAGCTCAGTGCCTTGGCGAATCGCCGCACGCAACATATCACCCGTTGAAATTTGTGGGATGTTATAGCGCTGGCAAATCAGTTGAGCTTGAGTACCTTTTCCTGCACCCGGTGGGCCAAGCAAAATAATACGCATACGGCGTCCTCGTTAATCCAAAAAAAACCATGTCAAAAATTGCTGCCAAGATACAGCCGTGATCGTTTCGACTCAAGCACTTTGCACTAGCGAACCTGATTGATTTGCAGGCTAAACTGCTTTTCTCGACCAACGGGTACTGGCAAAGACTCCAAATCTCCTGTCGCACCCACCGGATTACCGGTTTTGCTAATCCGCGCAGCCACCACCAACGCAACACCTTGCTGACGTGCACTCGACAAGGTGCGATCACCCATCATGGCGGTTTGATCCGACAACACCACGGTGATGGTTTTGCCTTGGATCAGATCAGTGGCACTGAGTTTTTGCACCGCGTATGGCATCGGCATGCCACTGAGTGCACGCGCAAACACAAACAGCGTGTCGGTTGGGGTGATCTGGGTACGGAGTGCCTCGGATACACTCACCGTCACGGTCAATTGGTTTTGTTTGGCTGCTTCACCCTGTGTACGCGCATTGAGAATGGCGGTATCGAGCTGCGCCAGCGCTGCGCCATCCGCCGCATCACCATGAGCGATCCGGATCGCTTTGAGACGCTCAAGCCATCCAATCGCTTCATCAAACTGCCCACCGCGATAAGCCGCCATGCCCAGCAGCATGATGGCACCTTCGTGGTCACTATTTTTGGCCAAGATGTGATCCAACACTTGGCGCGCTTCCGCATCCAACGCACCTTGCTGGCTAAAAAAGCGCAACTGTGCATAAGTCATGGCAATTTTGTCGTCATCAGGCGCCAAACGATGTGCGCGTGACAACGCTTCGAGAGAAGGTTGCACCGCTTCTGCTGCCATATAGGCCTCAGACAACACAAACCAACGCTTGGGATCATCGGCATGACGATACACATTGGTTTGTAACGCTTGCAACAAGCCAATCCCGTCTTGCGCCGCATTGGCCGGTGGTGCGTCAATTTTTTGGGTCAGTAACTGCTCAGCCACCACGCCATATTGATCTTGTGCTTGCCAATATTTAAACACGGCTTGCCGATCATCAATCAATAAATACGCCAAAAACGACAATACTGGAATCCACAAAAATACCATGCCGACCATCCAGCGCGGCAAACTGCGGCGGGTGCCCACACCACCCAACTCTTGGCTGACTGCCAACAATTGTCGCTCAAGCTCTAGCTTTTGCTCTGCATAGGAGTCTGCTTCCAAGCGTCCGGCCTGTTGATCACGCTCCAGTTCTGCCAAGCGATCCTCAAATACGTTGACATTGAGTGCCAACAAATCGCTCTGATCAGCTTTGGGGCGTAGCCACGGCCACACCACCACCAAGGCCAAGATCAGCAAAAGCAAAAAAGCCGTCAGCAAAAATACACTGAGGGTCATGATGCCTCTCCTTGATCTGATTGGCGCTTAGACTTTCGTAGGGCATCGAGCTGTGCTTGCTCTTCGGGACTCAGCGCAGCCAGTTTGACTGGTGCAACCGCCCGACGTGACACGCGTACAAACCACCACACCAATACCACCAGCAGCAGCAAAGGTGGCGCAAACCACAGCACCCATGTCGATGGGCGAACCGGTGGTCGATAGCTGATAAAATCGCCGTAACGCGAGGTCATGTAGTCCCGAATTTGCTGATCAGTCTGCCCTGCTTTGACCATCTCATAGGTTTTTTGTTTGAGGTCTTGGGCAATTGGAGCATCTGAACCCGCCAAGTTTTGATTTTGGCATTTGGGGCAACGCAACTCAGCCACCAGCGCTTGATACTGTGCTTCTTGGGTCGGATGATCAAAGGTATAGGTATCCACTGCATACGCAGAGGTACACAGCAGTATGCTCATGATCCATATGGCTTTTATTGACATGCAGCAACTCCTCCGTCAGCACCTGCGGCCTTGAGGGCATCCAAACAAGGCTTGATTTGCTGCGGCCAGTTGGTTTGATCAATCACCCCCACAATATGCTGCCGAATTTGCCCGTTTTGGTCGATCACAAAGCTCTCCGGCGCACCAGTCAATCCCAAATCAATCCCCAGGCTGCCTTCTATATCTTGGATATTCATGGCAAATGGATTTTGATGGGTATTGAGATATGCTAAGGCATCGGCAGGTTCGTCTTTGTAATTGATGCCAATCAGGGTTACACCTTGCGCGGCCAAATCGAGCAACATCGGATGCTCAATTTTACAACTGGGGCACCATGATCCCCAGACATTGAGAATATAAGGGGTTTTTGGTAGATCCGCCTGCGTGCGCAATTGACCATCGGCCAAATCTGGCAGACTAAACGATGGCAAGGGACGGCCTGTTTGCTGATTGACTTTGACCGTCGGATCATCGCCAAGGCGTGATCCTAAAAACACCGCAAAACCCACAAAAACAGCCAATGGAATCAACCACAGCCACAAACGACGTGCCGCAGGCGGCGTGACTTGGCTCATGAATATTGCTCCAAGGTCGCGGTTTTACGCATCCGATAGCGTTTGTCAAACATCGCCATAAATGCCCCAAGCGCCATCATCAATGCACCGAGCCACAACCAACGCACATACGGCTTGTAATACACCCGCACCGCCCATGCGCCGTCTTTGTTGTTGGCATCCAACGGCTCACCAAGTGCCACATACAAATCACGCAGCAAATTGCCATCAATCGCCGCTTCGGTCATCGGGCGCTTTTGCACGATGTACAAGCGTTTTTCGGGATGCAAGGTCGCAATCCGCTGCCCATCATGGTAGACCGTCACCGTCGCTCGCGTGGCGTCGTAGTTGGACGCACGCACATTTTCGACTTTTTCAAAACGAAACTCATGATCACGCAGGGTGACCGCTTGGCCGGCAGACAGCGCAACATCTTTTTCAATACTGGTATGCACGGTCAAACTCACCCCCATACACAACACCAGCATGCCCATGTGTGCGGTTTGCATGCCCCAATAACTCGGGGTGAGTCGGGTCAGCCCTTTGATCAAACTCGGCGCATGACGGGTCTTTTGCCGGATATCCCACAACAAAAAGCCACCCACCCACATCGACAGCATCAAGGTGAGCAACACCATCCAATCGGTTTTGCCCGTCATCAGTAGGGTCAAACCACCACCACACAGCAGCGCAGACACGGCCACCGCCAGCGCTACACCCTTGAGAGATTGTTTTTGTTGCTTCCACTGCGTGACAGGGCCAATCGCCAAAAACACCAGTAGCAACCACGTCAGTGGCGCAAACAACGCATTAAAATATGGCGCCCCCACCGATACTTGACCAAGCTTCAGCGCATCGGCAATCAATGGGTACAAGGTACCAATCAACACCACACTCGTCGCGACCAGCAAAATCACATTATTGACCACAAGCAACGTTTCGCGTGACCACACGCCATAGCGTGATTCGGCAGTCAGACGCCAACCGCGTAAGGCAAACATCAGCAGACCACCGCCCACCACCGTGACCAAAATCCCCAAGACAAACAGGCCACGCGACGGATCAGCCGCAAAGGCATGTACCGAGGTAATCACTCCTGAGCGCACCAAGAATGTGCCAAGCAAACTTAAGGCAAATGCCAAAATCGCCAGCATGACTGTCCATGCTTTAAACACCCCACGCTTTTCACACACCGCCAAGGAATGCGCCAGTGCAGCAGCTGCCAGCCACGGCATAAACGAGGCATTTTCGACTGGATCCCAAAACCACCAGCCACCCCAACCGAGTTCGTAGTACGCCCACCATGAGCCGAGTGCAATACCAAGGGTCAAAAATGCCCAAGCAGCTTGCGTCCAAGGCCGTGACCAACGCGCCCACGCCGAATCAAGTCGCCCCGCCCACAGCGCCGCCATACAAAAGGCAAACGGTACAGCCAGCCCGACATAGCCCATATACAACATCGGCGGATGGAAAATCAGACCGGGGTCTTGTAGCAGTGGATTCAGCTCTGCCCCATCGACAGGCAACATCGGCAGTGAGTGCTTAAATGGTGACGAGGTGCTGACAATAAAGGCCGCCATCGCCACTTGTACCATGCCCAAAATCGACAACACGCGAGCGCGCATCGCCAACGGCAGTCCACGGCTAAACAGTGCCACAGCCGCACACCACAAGCCCAAAATGGTCACCCACAGCAGCAATGAGCCTTCATGCCCACCCCACACTGCGGACAAGCGGTAGTACCACGGCATCAGACTATTGGAGTGTCCCGCCACATAAGTGAGCGAAAAATCATTATTTAAAAATGCGATGGCTAGACAGCCAAACGAAATCAATAGCGCCAATGCTTGCGCTAAGGCCAAAGAGGGTGCTAATTCTTGCCAAAAGATTTGGCGTTTGAGCACCCCGATGGTGGGTAAAATGGCTTGTAACAGAGCAATGACCATTGCGGTCAACAAAAAGAAATGTCCAAGTTCACCTGACATCACAGACCTCAGCACCAATCAGCAAACCATGTGGCTTGTGTTCGGCTGGCAAAAAAAAGGGCGCGTCATGATAACACGGCGCACCACAAAAGAACTTAACAAGCCTGTATCACATCGTTTACTTAAAGCCCAGCACGTATTGCAAATAACCGGCCAGCGCACCGGTCACCCCACCGAGTAGCACCAAGATCCA
>CALFYA010000139.1 GCA_937952925.1 uncultured Moraxellaceae bacterium | reverse complement strand
GCAACTCAAAGGTGTTGGTAACGGTGTGTTGTGCTTCTTCACCAATCCGCAGACGGGTAATCACGGAGCTGCTGTCATCCAATGCCAAATCAAGGCGTGTATCACGGTAGTAGGTATAGTCCAGATCGTAGCTGGCTGAAATCGAACCTTTTTTCGACAATGAGTAGGTTTTTTCAGCAGCTTTGAACACCTGATCCAAGTTGGTTTGTGCCGTCGCATCACCTTCTTTTTGTTGCAACGCCGAATCCGCTTTTTGCGCCGCAGGAACCATACTCGGAGTTGCTGCTGGCGTCACTGGATTTGAGTTGGCCGTAAATGCCGTGGGGCTATTGGCACTGGTTCCATCAGCACCAACGGCAGAGGCAGGTGTACCCGCTTCTGCTTTTTCTACGACTTGACTGGCAGGATCTTGCGCCGCTGGATTAGCCGTCAAGGGATCGGGAATGGGTGTGGTGGAGTCTTCGGCCGCATGGGCGACACCGCCTAATCCCAAAGCAACACTAAGAGCAAAAGCGAGACGGTTTTTTCGGTGGTTGTACATGGCGGTCATCTACCTTGAGACAAATTCTTCATAACCCAGACATTACTTACGCTTGTAGTACAAGCGCAAAGACGTATCGATCGCTTTCTGATAGGTTTCAGATTTTGGATCGGCATCCAATACTCGCCGTAACGTCGACGCCCGATCGGCGTTACGCTCCATGGTGAACGTTGGAAATTGGATATCAGCCAATGCGACATGGTTAATCGTGCTGTCTTGCACAAAACGCATATCGGTTTCGTTGAGCGCCAGCAAACTGCGCGTAGGCTGCCCTTCGGCTGGCGTGATAATAAATAAGGTGTTGTTTTCCCAGACTTCTTGGAAGTGCTCTTGGGTAAAACTCAGATTGCCCAGCGCAGGATCTGCGACATACACCCGACCATCACGATAGCCTTTGTACACCACGAAGTGCTTAAACCCTGCATAGGCAATCGGCACAATGGCGGGCTTGTCGAGTTTGACCAGATCGTCAAACGAGCCTTTAAAGCCTCCCCCATTGAGTCCCAATGCAGTGACAAAGCGCTTCATATCGAGCAAGGAGAAGCTGCGGCGCTCGACAATACGGTCATATTCGCCGTATTTGAGCAAACCATCCATGGTTTGTTTTTCATCAAGCTGCTGGCCCACATAACCATTGAGCAAGGTGGTCAGTGCCGCCGAGCCACAGCTATAGTCATAGGCTTGCTTGACGATGCCTTTGAATTGGGATTCAACCAACGGCTTGACCACCGCCACAGGCTGGTGAAATCGAGAAAACCCATCATGCCGTGAGCTTGCCACCTCAGTGTAATACACCGCTCCGGCTGGTTTGTCTTTGACCTCAAACGCTTGCGTTGAGAAATAGTAGATCACGGCGGATCCGAGCGTCAGTACGAGCATAGGGGCTTGTTCTAGTTTTGGGCGACATCAGTCGCACTGTCCTAAGAGAGTCAGCCGTGCCTTACATGCAAAGGCGCTTGCTGGGTCCATGGTCGATTGAAGATAGCGTGTTTGAGTCCGAATTACACGCTTTTTTTACGATCGACCTATACGTGATGGTCACTCACCACGAAAGAGATCATAGACCAGAAATCGCCACTTGGGCATTGGTCACTGTCATGTTGTTAATGCCAAAAGAGCCAAGTGTCCCGACCCTTGTGCCATTAAATAAGGTGGCACTCGGCGCGGCAGCGGTATTACCGGCAGTGACGTTGTTGATTCTGACATTAAAGGGGCCAATACTCGCTTTGGAAAACACCAAACCATTGGCACTGACATCAATATTTGCCCCACTCAAATCGAGATTCGTGAGGGAAATATCTGCCCGAAGGCTGCTTTCGTTGGCTTGTCCACCAGAACTCACCAAGGAGACCGTCCCAAAATCGATGGCACTAAAATTAGCGCTGATCAGATTAATCATGGCATCCATGTTGATGTTGCTACTGCGCTCACTGCCTAGCGCCAAACCAATTTGCATGGGTGCTGCTAAACGCAGATCGATTCCATTTGAAAACTGAGTCACCTGAATCTCGGTGCTACCTTTGACAATCTTCCCTGCAACCAATTGATCGGCACGTAGCGCAAGATTGGCGATGTCGAGTTTGATGCGGTTCACATTGGTGGGTAGGGCCAAACGCCCATAAATCATGGCTGAGCCACCTGCACCTGCGGCACCATCAGCATCAAGTCTTAATGTAATTGGGTTTTGACTGAGCATACACACACCCGTCGTATTGGTACAAAACAGGACTCCCGAATTGGTATTAAAATTGGTGATTACACTGGCAGGCCCAAGATATGAGGTTGGGACACCACTACCATTATTGATTGTTGTGGAAAATCCATCACCATCGGTATAGGCAATTTCTTGCATGCCAATCATGCCTTTCACACCACTGGCTGCTGGAGTGATCGAAATCGTCAACCCATCCTGACCTGTTGTTTCAGACAGCTGTTGATCGTCCAGAC
>CALFYA010000138.1 GCA_937952925.1 uncultured Moraxellaceae bacterium | reverse complement strand
ATTCACGGGCGCGGCGTTTTTGCTCTGCCATTTCCGCTGCAAAACCCGCTTCATCGACCGTCAAATCACGTTCACGCGCGATGTCGGCAGTCAGGTCAACCGGAAAGCCATAGGTGTCATACAGCTTAAATACGGTACTACCGGCAATCACGTTGCCTTGTAGGTTGGCCAGTTCGCCTTCAAGTAGTTTGAGGCCTTGCTCCAGCGTGCGGGCAAATTGCTCTTCTTCTTTGAGCAAGGTGGCTTCCACCGCAGATTGACGGGCAACCAGTTCAGGGTAGGCTTGTCCCATCACCTCAACCAGTGGCTGTACCATCTTGTAGAAGAAGCTACCGGTTGCACCCAATTTGTTGCCATGACGCACTGCACGACGGATGATACGGCGCAGCACATAACCACGGCCTTCGTTGCTGGGAATCACACCATCGGCAATCAAAAACGAGCAAGAACGCGCATGGTCGGCAATCACGCGCAGTGAGGGCTGGCCTTGATCTTCAATACCAATAATCGTGGCAGCAGATTTGAGCAGGTGCTGGAAAATGTCGATCTCATAGTTGGCGTGCACATGCTGCATCACCGCGCTGATCCGCTCCAAGCCCATTCCAGTGTCTACGCTCGGGGCGGGCAGTGGGTGCAACACACCATCAGCAGTCCGATTGAACTGCATAAACACGTTGTTCCAGATTTCGATGTAGCGGTCGCCGTCTTCTTCGGGCGTACCGGGTAGACCACCAGCAATATGCGCACCGTGATCATAGAAAATTTCGGTACACGGGCCACAGGGTCCTGTGTCACCCATCGCCCAGAAGTTGTCTGATGCGTAGGGTGCGCCTTTGTTGTCGCCAATGCGGATAATGCGATCAGCACTCAGGCCGATGTCATTTTGCCAGTAGCCATAGGCTTCGTCATCGGTGGCATACACGGTGACATACAGGCGATCTTTGGGCAGATTTAGCCATTCGCTGCTGGTCAAAAATTCCCAAGCAAATTTGATGGCATCTTGTTTGAAGTAGTCACCAAACGAGAAGTTGCCAAGCATTTCAAAGAAAGTATGGTGACGGGCGGTATAGCCGACATTATCAAGGTCGTTGTGTTTGCCACCGGCACGCACACATTTTTGGCTCGATGCTGCACGCACATAATCGCGTTTATCGAGACCCAAAAAACAGTCTTTAAATTGGTTCATCCCTGCATTGGTAAACAGCAAGGTGGGGTCATTGGCAGGGATCAAACTCGACGATGCAACGCGGGTGTGACCCTTGCTCTCAAAGAAACGCAAAAATGCTTCGCGGATTTCGGCGGCGGACATGACACGCGTCACAGGCGGCTCCTTGCTGATGAGCTAGATAGCAGAAAGCGAAGGAGTATAGCGGATAATCAGACTGACTTGCCATGTTTGGCCTATGGATCAAACGATTGATTTTTAAAAATATGTATTTTGTGGGTTGGTTTTAATATTGTACGAAATCAAAAAGATATTGGTTTTTTGGCGCAGTTGCTGCAAAAGTTGTGACCACTTGGGCAAAATACACCCAAAAAAAACCGTGGTTGTGTGTCTTGCACAGCGTTTTTCTAGGCCAAAAAACCGCTAGAATAGCCGACTTGTTAAGTTGGTTTGGACACTGGTGTGGATCACATCACGATTGATGAATATACGCTGACCGAAGCGGTTACCCATTTGCAAACGATTCGCGATTTTATTCGCTTTGTTGTTAGCTCGCTGCGTCATTGCGAAGTGCATCTGGGGCAGGGCACTGAGGATTATTTTGCGGAAGCCTCGGCGTTGGTGATGCAAACCTTGTCGCTAGATTGGTCGGCAGATGAGCAGATCTTAGACAGTCGTTTGTTGCCATCTGAGAAACAGCGGATTGTCGAGCTGCTGGCGCAGCGGATCAATGCGCGGGTGCCACTGGGGTATTTGCTCAACTTGGCCTATTTCTGTCGTCAGCCGTTTTATGTGGATGAGCGCGTATTGATTCCACGCTCACCGATTGGCGAGCTGATTGATCATCGTTTTGCGCCTTATCTGACCGATGGCGGTGTGCCAGATGCTCAAGGTGGGGTCAATCGTTTGCCGCATCGGGATACGCCATTTGTGCCTGAGCGGATTTTGGATTTGTGTACCGGTTCGGGCTGTATTGCCGTCGCATTGGCGTATGCCTTCCATGATGCGATGATTGATGCGGTCGATTTGTCGCGAGATGCCTTGTCGGTGGCAGCCATCAACGTGTCGCATCATTTCAAAGATGATCAAGTGTCGCTGATCGAGTCTGATTTGTTTGATAAATTGCCTGCACAGCAGCAATACGATTTGATTGTCAGCAATCCGCCGTATGTGGATGCCGAAGACATGG
This sequence comes from uncultured Moraxellaceae bacterium, assembly GCA_937952925.1. Taxonomy (GTDB): domain Bacteria; phylum Pseudomonadota; class Gammaproteobacteria; order Pseudomonadales; family Moraxellaceae; genus CALFYA01. The sequence continues at coordinate 5,744 of CALFYA010000138.1, read as the reverse complement.
CAGATCTGCCCGATGAGTTTCGTCATGAGCCAGAGCTGGCGCTGGCGGCAGGCCGTGATGGCTTGGATTTGGTCAAACGTATTTTGTTCCAAGCCGCCGATTATCTGACCGAGCGTGGTTTGTTGGTGATTGAGGTGGGCAATAGCGAGTGGGCGCTGCGTCAATCCTTACACCGTGTGCCGTTCCAATGGTTGCAATTCCAAAAAGGTGGCAACGGGATTTTTGCCTTGACGGCAGAGCAGTGCCGCCAATATCGTGACGAGTTTCAACGTGCGTTAGAGGCTCAATGATGGCAGGTAATAGTATTGGTCAATTGTTTCGCGTGACCACTTGTGGTGAGTCACACGGCGCAGGACTGCTCGCCATTGTTGATGGTGTCCCACCCAATCTGGCCTTGTGTGCCGAAGATTTGCAGATTGATCTGGATCGGCGCAAACCGGGTACCTCAAGTTTTGCCACACAGCGCAAAGAAGATGATGTGGTTGAAATTATCTCTGGCGTGTTTGAAGGCAAAACCACGGGTACGTCGATTGGTTTGCTGATCCGTAACACCGATCAAAAATCCAAAGACTACGGCAATATCGCGAGTACCTTCCGACCCGGTCATGCCGATTACACCTACACCATGAAATATGGCTTCCGTGATTATCGGGGTGGTGGGCGTTCTAGTGCGCGTGAAACCGCCATGCGTGTAGCCGCAGGTGCGATTGCCAAAAAATACTTGGCCGAAAAGTTTGGTGTAGTGATTCGTGGGCATGTCACTCAGATTGGCAACGAACACGCCCATACTCTCGATTGGGATTTGGTCAACCAAAACCCGTTTTTCTGTGGCGATGCCGACGCGATTCCACGTTTTGAAGCACTCGTGACCCGCTTGCGCGAACAACACACCAGTTGCGGTGCACGCCTCGAAGTGTTTGCTGAACATGTCCCCGTCGGACTCGGTGAGCCAGTGTTTGATCGTTTGGACGCCGACATTGCCCACGCCATGATGAGTATCAACGCGGTCAAAGGTGTAGAGATTGGTGATGGCTTTGCCGTGGCAGGCCAGTTTGGTCACGAATCGCGTGATGAGCTGACCCCCGATGGTTTTACCGCCAACCACTCCGGTGGGATTTTGGGTGGGATTTCGAGTGGGCAAACCATTCGGGTAGCCATTGCGCTCAAGCCCACCTCGAGCATCACCACCGCAGGGCGGAGTATCAACCTGCAAGGTGAGCCCATTGAGATGCTGACCAAAGGTCGGCATGATCCTTGTGTCGGTGTACGTGCTACACCGATTGCCGAAGCGATGCTGGCGATTGTTTTGATGGATCATCTGATGCGGCATCGGGCGCAAAATGCGGATGTGGTGCCGCCGATTGCAGCGATTGAATAATCAGAGCCTTGCGTAGCAAGGACTCCTCCCCCTCATCGAGGGGGTGAGCAGCACTGCTGCGCAAGGGAGGGGGTTAAAGAATTTGATCAAAATGAGTATTTTGCAACTCAAAAGCACCTCACCCCAGCCCTCTCCTTGACAAGGAGAGGGAGCAAAAGCCTTGCTGCGCAAGTCTTTTTTGCTTTTGCTGCTCCTCCTCATTGAGGGGGAGGTTGGGAGGGGGTTGTAAAATCGATAAGGTTTAAGATGATGAGCGGGCGACCGGATTCGAACCGGCACATTGGGATGGCGTCCCGTCAGGCGTTGAAGACCTGTGTGCTACCTTTACACTACGCCCGCATCGCTTTAGCATATTGTTCTAACTTTTAGATTGTATGTAAATTTATGGCCAAAGGTAAAGCATCTGCCCACGCGCTCAAAAGCATTTTGTTTCAGCTTGAACAAGCGATTGTGGGATGGTCGGCAACCTCACATGGCAAGCGTTTTGGCTTTATCGCTGATGCACCCTTGCCGCCGTTGTATCAGGTCTCCGCATTGCGTGGAGAGGCGATTCTACTGGGGCGGTTTTTTGGCGATGTCCGCCAAGGCACGGCCGCCGATATTCCCGATCAACTATGGCTGGAATTTTGGCAGCAGGTGATTGAAGAAGGTGGACATTTATTCAATTTGATCAGCCGAATTGGTTGGCTTGATCTTCTTAATCAAGGCGCAACCTTACCCACACTGCACCCAAGCACTGCAAAATCCTACTATTGCATGTTGCTCGATTGGTTGTCTATCCAAGCACCCCATTTGCTTCATTTGGCACTCGATGACTATATGCTACATCTGTGGCGGCAACAGTTTCCGGCGCAGGCTCAGGTATCAGGTCGCACGCAGGTCGAGCAATCTCGCCATCAACTTGAAGTGATGCTACGGCAAGTTTATCAGCAACCCGTTGCACTCAGAGAATCATTCCAACAGCATGAAGATCGTGTGTTGTTTGGCTTGCACATCAAGCCAATTGATCAGAACGATTGGAAATGTCTGCTTGAGCTTGAGCGACCCAGACTTAAATCTGCGCGTACCGCTGCGTATACACAGGCCATGCAGATGCTAAAAAAAGGGAACTAACAGATGCCCCAACAGCTATTTAACCGTACCGAATATACCGAAAAACGCCGTGAGCTACGCAAACAGCCGACCGCGCCCGAGCAACGGCTATGGCAGGTGCTGCGTGGTTCCCAGTTGGGCGTTCGTTTTCGGCGACAACAAGGCATCGGTTGTTATATTGCCGATTTTTACTGTGCCAGTGCAGGCTTGGTGATTGAAGTGGATGGTGAAAGTCATTTTACAGCCGATGGTCAAGCCTATGATGCGGTTCGAACGGCCTATTTTGTGTCGTGTGGTTTGCGTGAGTTGCGTTTTAGTAATGCTGAAGTGATGCAAAACGTGGAAGGGGTTGTGCAGACGATTCAGGCGGCGTTGAAAAACACCCCATCCCTTGCGCAGCAAGTTCCCTCCCCTCATGGAGGGGAGGGTTAGGGTGGGGTTAACAAGCATCCAAAGCTCATTTTGATTCGCGTTCAAAAGCACCTCACCCCAGCCCTCTCCTTGAAAAGGAGAGGGGGCAAGAGCCTTGCTGCGCAAATCTTTTGTGCTTTTGCTCCTCCTCCTCATTGAGGGGTAGGTTGGGAGGGGGTTAAAGAATTTGCCTACAAAACTATTGCCAAACCCTATTTTTTCAGCTAAAAAACAACTTCCTGATTTTGATAAATGCAACACCCCAAAACAGGACAAAACTCCAATACCCTTCTGTCTGTGGCGCATGGTGCGGTTGTACGCATCAAGACCCCACAGGGAGAGCAGACCATGTAGAGCGGTGGCTCCGCAATTGGCAATTTAAGGGCGTTTGGGCGGCTGTGTCGAAATTCGAGGGTGGTACCTCGTCATACAAGCGCAGACTGAACAAACAAGGCCGATAACACTTAAATTTGTCTGGCGCATCATCTTTACACGGGCGACGATGAAGGCTCTGTTGGTGAGGTTTATCCTGAGCAAGGTTTTGCATGAGCTAAAAATGCCTGTACTGCACTGATTTAAACCGACAGCCTTATCGATAGCACTGGTTGCTGCCTTGTGTCTGACTGCCTGTGGTGGTTCTGATGGTGGTACGAGTTCGTCTGCTGCGCCTACTGTAGATGCGCAGACGCGCTTGGTTGCGCCGAGTTATGAACTCGAAGGCAATCAGTTGCGGGTGACCAACAGCGGGATTAGTGATGCCGATGGTGTGACTGATCTGATGTATGTGTTGCTCAATAGTGCAGGGCAGGAAGTGGCGCGGCAAACGTCGCCGCGTTTTGCCGATCTGGCAGCAGGCAGCTATACACTGAAGACCGAAGGCCGTGCCAAAAACGGTGCGACGGGTGCGAGTGTGGCGGTGATCAATGCAAAGAGCGCGAGTGTGGTGGTGTTAGCCCCAAAAGACACCACCCCACCGACGATCACCATCACTGGACCAAAAGTGATCACACTCACTCAAGGTGACACCTTCGTGATGCCACAGGTCACTGCGAGTGACACTACAGACGGAGTCGTCGAGGTCAAGATCGAGGGATCTATCGACACGACTAAGGTCGGCACTCAGACCCTCAAGCTCACAGCAGTAGATAAGGCAGGCAATATCGGATCTGATACGATATCAGTCACCATCAAAGCCAAAGAGATCATCGACGATGTCGCACCGAGTAAGGTGAGTGAGAATCTCCCGTTTATGTGATTTGCAGGAGCAGAAAATATGACTGGAAACATCACACTCTCTGAGGCGGTGGATCGGGTGACGGCGTATCGATATGTGGACTCAGCAGGGCTTGATATGATCGGATTTCAGGGTGGAGCACTCACGGTCTCGATCGATCCGAGCGATGCGAAGAAGCTGGTGCTAAACTATACGGTTCCTCACTGGCAATGATGAAATCTTATGCATATAGAGGTAGATGTAGCAGATAAGGCTGGCAATGCCGCGACTATCGTCACACAAGGATACAATGTCAACTAATCCTCCTTTGGGGGATTTTTTATTGTCGGTTATTTTTGTGACTTGATTGAGTGCTATATTTTCTTCTCAAAAAAATCACCCTGCTAGCGGGTGATTTGGAGATTTTCGATCGTTCCTTGCCATTTTTGTAGACCATTTGAATATCATCTTCCAACAAAGAGGGTTTGGATGGGAGTGGTTGATGGGAGGTATGCCCATTCTTCGGATGAATTATCAATTTTAAAAGCAAATTTATTGCCTACTTTTGTAAATGTAAAAAATATGGGAGTATTAGGTGCTATCCCAGTCGTGGATAGCTCCCTTACTCTAGGAAGTGATCAGCCTGATTCAAATCAGCTTATTGTTATTTTTGAAGCACTAGGATTATATGATACTCGCACAAATTTTAAACCACTTCCTATATTGATCAGATGTTGCTCTCATGCTCCCGTAAGTTGTGCGGAGAGCTTCATCGTCCAGTCACCTGTGATGCTCGAGATATCTAGCTCACCATTGGCTCATGGCACGATCCATCCATTGGCAGTCTCGGCACCTTGGACTTGGTAGGCGGATGTACCTCCTGAGGTGATCGTCTTGCCATAGATCCGCGCGAGTGACTCACAGGTCGGCGATCCACGCAGGAGCTCGAGACGGGTAGATGTGGCTGTAGTCGCACAGAGGGCGTTTTTTTCGGGATCACTGGATGGGAGACTCTGCTCAAATTCTTTTTTGACGAAGTCGGTCGGATCGCTCCCGAGAGGCATTGCTATGCCGGTCGCTCATGCGGCGAGTGCTCATGAGTAGATGTCATTATTTCTGAGCCATGTGTTGGTCATCGAGATGGTGCGGAGATTACCGACACCTGAGGTGAGGGCTCGGTAGTCTCTGAAGTCTGCGAGGCTACTCGATCGGATGAAGGGGGAGCTCGTGTAGATCTGCGTCTCGCTAAATTCGCTGCTAGCGGGCTGTATACCATCCGCATTGAAGGCGATGCGTTTTTTGAGTCCGACTGCTCGGCGATCGATCGCATAGCGACCAGTCCCCGTGACAGTGATCGCTCCAGATCATGCGATCACTTCGTCTTTGCCAGAGTCGACCGCCATCGCTGCTGTCCCATCTGCAGTCTTTCGTACCCAGACAGAGGTGCCACGCACCCCGACTGCTCCATCAGCCGTACCGATCTCAAAGTAAAGCTTCTCCCCCTCATGGAGGGGGAGGTTGGGAGGGGGTTATAAAACTGGCAAAATCAATCTGATTCGCATTCAAAAAACACCCCATCCCAGCCTTCCCCTTGACAAGGGGAAGGAGCAAGAGCCAAAGCCTTGCGCAGCAAGTTCCCTCCCCTCATGG